>JACQFK010000115.1 GCA_016200125.1 Planctomycetota bacterium | reverse complement strand
CGCGAGAGCGACGAGTGCTTGGCGCCGACGAGAGTCGGGATCGCGAGCAGCCGCTTCCAAGTCTCGAGGTCGTAGATCCGGCCGAAGGGCGCGAACATCTTGCCCAGCTCGAAGGCGAGGGCCTTCGGCGCGGGGGCGATGATCTTCCGGTAAAGGGCGACGACGTCGCCGCTGGCGAAGGCGTCGCTCTGGAAGACGATCGGCGTCGCGCCGACGTCGAGGATCGCCTTCATCGCCTGCTCGTAGGTCTCGCCGAAGGCGCCCGCCCCGGCGATGAAGGGCGCCGTCCCGAGGGCCTTGCGGCTGAGCGCGAGGACCTCGACGCGCTGCGCGGGCGCGAGCTGGGGGCCGAAGCCCGTGTCCATGTTCACGGCTGGCGTGATCCCGGCCTTCGAGGTCCGGAGCAGGTGCTGAAGGAATTCGTCGTAGTCGGGCTTCCCCTCGCGGGTGAAGGGGAGCAGCACCGCGGAATTCGCGTCGATCTTGCGTCCCGGCCTGATCCGGTCGAAAAAGCGCTTCACGACTTCTGCCGCTCCTTCTTCCGGATCTCCTGGAGGAGCTTGCCGTAGACGGGGTCGCGGGGCACGCAGCCGGCCGCGTACTGGCCGAGCTCGTTGTCCTTCGTCCGCATGAGGGTCGTGCAGTAGCTGACGGTGATGCAGGCCTTGAGCTTCTCGAGCGAGCCCTTCGCCTGCAGGTCCTTCACCCAGTCGGGGTAGGCGATCGCCCCTCGGCCGATGCCGACATAGGAGATCCTCCCCGCCCGCAGGTTCGCCTCGCCCGCCTCGGCGGCGAAGTGGCGGAGGTAGCTGTAGCCGGTGCCGACGATCGGCAGGTCGGGGAAGGCGCGCTGGATCTCCTCCTGGAGGCGGAAGTGGCGGTCGACGCCGATCAGCCCCGACTCGGGCATCTCGTAGCCGTCGGGCGGCGGGGTGTCGGCGGGGCGGAGGAAGTGCGGATTGGTGTAGGGGCAGCCCGCGCTGACGTTGAGGAACTGGAGGCCCGCCTCGCGCATCAGGCGGATCGCCTCGATCGGCTCGCGCAGGTCGGGCTCGAGGGCGTTGTCGAGGTTCACGCCGAACGCGTTCAGGTAGGGGCGGGGGAACTCCACGGGCTCGCCGACGTTCGTCGCCGCGTTCTTGCGGTAGGGGACGGCGTCGAAGATGTTCATCCGCGTCGCGAGGAGGAGGTCCGGGCCGACCTCGGCGCGGATTCGCTTGAAGGTGTCGCGGACGAAGCGGGTGCGGTTCTCGAGGGAGCCGCCGTATTTGCCGGGCCGCGTGCGGGCGCCGAGCAGCTCGTTGAGCAGGTAGCGGTGGCACTGCTTGAGGTCGATGAAGTCGCAGCCGGCGTCGCGGGACATCTTCGCGGCGGCGACGTAAGCGTCCTGGAGGCGGTCGAGCTGCTCGTCGCTGAGGACCGGGTGGTCGGCGGCCATCGGCCGGCGCTCCTTGCCGAAGCGGGCGAAGGGGTCGATCACGGGGTCGCGCACGACGACGGAGGGGGCGGGGAAGGCGAAACGTCCCGAGTGGGTGAGCTGGAGGCCGATCAGGAAGTCGTCGGCGCTGCCGCAGCTCTTGTGGTGCTCCTCGCGCGCGAAGCCGATGAGGCGCTGGAGCTCGGGGAAGTTCGCCTTCGAGAAGAGGAGCTGGCGGGTGTTGGCGCGGCCCTCGGGAACCACGGCGCAGGCCTCGCCCCAGAGGACCTTGGCGCCGCCGCGGGCGAAGCGTCCCCAGCGGTGGTAGGTGATCTCGTCGGGTTTCCCCTCGAGCGTCCCGTCGCAGCCCTCCATGGGATGAATGACGTAGCGGTTCCCGACGCTGCGGGGGCCGATCCTGCCCGGCTTGAGCGAGTCGCGGATCTCGGCCTCGAGCGGGATGTTCAGCTTCAGCCGCCCGATCTCCTTCCGCAGGGTCTCCCGATCGGCGAAGAGGGGGTTGCCGCGCAAAAAATCCTGCTGCATGGGGGAGCCAGTATACCCCCTACGACAAAACGCACCGTCTATTTTGTCGTGTCGTAGTCTCGACAAAACGTACCGTCTGTCTTGTCGGGTTCTAAGCGAGAGCGAGCTTCGAGCGCAGTTCCGGGTTCTGCTCCAAACGAGCATTGAAGCGGTACAGCCTGTCCCGAACCTTGGCCGAATTAGCCAGACCCAGAGCCCGGGCCATCGCCTTTGGAGTGATCCCGATCTCGCGCGCCCAGAGTATGGCCACAAGAACCGGATCTACGCCGTCCCATCGGGCGGCATTCGCCTTCGCCTGCTCCAGAAGCCATTCGAACTGCTCTTGGTGAAGCTCCTGCATCGTCGGCCTCCCCCGGGATGGATGCGCGGGCCGCCTTGCTTCAATCTCCATCGCGCGGTGAAACAAGGCCCAGGCTTTGCCGATATCGGGGTCGATCGACCTCAGGAGCGGGTCGGGGTCCACCTGGAGAGCGGAGCCGGGAAGCCCGAGGTAGTTGCGGACGCAGGACCAAGGGTAGCCCTCGGGACTGCCCGAGAGGCCTCCTTTCACGGGGTTGAAGAAGACATAGGCGATCGTGCAGAGTGTTAGGGCGGCCGTCGCCTGCCTGAACGCCTGGTAGGGTCCGTCGAAGGTGTGACCGTCCAGGTGGTAGCGCTTGTTGTGGTATCGGGAATACATCGTGTTGAGCCGGCGCATACAGGAGGTCAACTCGGCGGAACTGCCTCTGAGGACCAAGTGGTAGTGATTGGTCATCAAGGCGAAAGCCCACAGGACGCAGCCGGATTCGCGCAGGGCATAGCGGAGGTACTTCAGAAACTGCGAGAAGTCCTCCTCATCCCGGAACAGCTGGAGCCGCCGGGCGCCGCGCGCAAACACGTGCCAGTTCGCTGTTTCGCAATCGAATCGTCTCATGACCGATGGCCGCCGCCGAGGCGGCCCCTCCACCCGAGGAGTGCGGGGAAGGCCGGTATTCTCGACACGAAAAATGCTCGATTCGACAAAAAAGATGGTCCGTTTTGTCGGTGGACCGACAAAACGCACCGTCTAATTTGTCGGTTTGTCGGTCTGTCAAAACCACCCATGGAGGAAAATCGTGTCACCCATGAAAGGTCTCGCGACGGGTGGGAGTAGAGGTACGGAGGTCTCATGAGAACCATCCTACTGGCCTGCGGACTCGTGCTCGGCGCCGCGATCGTGCTGCCCCTCATCGGGGACTTCGAGAAGCCCGCTTCCGCCGTCCGCGAGGAAGTGACCCGGCAGGCGGATTTCGTCGACTTCCTCCAGAGGGAGAAGGGACTGACCCCCGCCGCGTTCCAGGCCCGCTACGTTCCCCGCCCGACTGCCCCCGACGATCTCCGGATCAACCTGGGACAGGTCGAGTATCTTGAGCTGATCCAGAAGCGGATCAAGCCGAAGGCCGAGGCTCAGCCGCTCTCAGACGCGGAGCTCAGGGCCCTGGCCGCGCAGGGTCTGGCGGTCCTCGAGACCCGCGCCTTCCCCAGCTTCGGCGACGCCTTCTACGACATCTTCGCGAACGACCAGCCGCTCTTCGTGACCAGCGACGCCGTCCTTCACGCCTTCCACAAGTCCTACGACCGCCTTCTCATGGAGCTCGAGACGGTCTACCTCTCGCCCCTCCTGGCGAGCCTCCTCCGCGGCGGCTTTGCGGGCCTCGGGGAGGTCCGGACCGTGTCGGGCCGCGATGCCGTGGTGGCCCAGGCGGCCGACGACGTCGAGCTGCTCTTCGAGGTCGCCCGCGAGCTTCTGAAGGGCTCCCCGAGACACGCCAATCCCCGCGTCAACGAGATCCTCCGCGCCGTCGCGACCGAGACCCCGCTCCGGGTGAAGTTCCTCGGTCGCGTCCGCGAGATCGACTTCAGCCAGTTCCGTCCCCGCGGCCACTACACCAAGAGCGAGGAGCTCAAGCAGTACTTCCGCGCGATGATGTGGCTCGGCCGCGAGGACCTCGCCTTCCGCATCAGCGATTCGTTCCGCGAGATCGTCGCCGCCTTCCTGATGGTCGACGTGCTCAAACGCGGAGCGAGCTACTCGAAATGGGAGGACTTCGACCGCACGATCTCATTCCTCGTCGGAGCTCCGGACGGCGCCAATCCGCGCGCCCTGCTGGCGCTCCTCGACAAGCTGGGCTACCGCGATTTCGACGACTTCGTCCGCCGGGCCACGCCGGTGGACACGCTTGCCCGGATCGGGTCGGAAAACATCGGCGAGCAGAAGATCCTCTCGGCGATCTGCCGGAAGGACCCCGGCGAGCCGCAGATCCGCCTTCCGAAGAGCGCCCAGCTCCTGGGCCAGCGCTTCACGCTCGATTCGTACTTGTTCAACCAGCTGACCTATGATCGCGCCACGGGCCCGCGTCCGCGTCTGATGCCCCGGCCGCTCGACCTGCCTGCCGCGATGGGGCGGCCCCGCGCAATCGAGCTGCTCAAGCCCGACCTGGACCGCTTCGGCCACCAGGAAAGCCTCGCGGCCTGCATCGAGTACCTGAAGGCGGTCCCCGAGGCGTTCTGGAACGAGAACGTCTACCACGGCTGGTTGGACGTCCTCCGCGAGGTCGGCGCCGAGCCGCCCGCCGGGGCGCCGGGGCTGGTCAAGACCCGCGCCTGGGCCGACCTCAAGCTCCAGACGCAGCTGGCCTCCTGGGCCCAGCTCCGCCACGACACGATCCTCTACACGAAGCAGTCCTACTCGATCGGGATCACCTGCGAATACTGCGACGTCTACGTCGAGCCGAATCCGCCGCTCTTCGGAAAGCTGCGCGCGCTCTGCGAGCGGACGGCGTCGCTGCTCAAGGATGCCCCGAGCGACTCGGCCCCTTCGAAGGCGGTCCTCAGGATCTACGAGCTCATTTTCACGCGCTTCGCGACCACGATGGACCGGCTGAAAAGCGTCGCGGAGAAGGAGCTCGCGGGGAAGCCGATCGACGCTCAGGAACGCAAGTTTCTCCACGAAGCCATCGAGATCAAGCGCTCCGGCGGCTGCGGAGGGCCGAAGTACTTTCTCAGCGGGTGGTATCCCACACTCTTCGCGGAGCCCAAGACCTGCCTGGAGTGGGATCCGACGATTGCCGACGTCCACACGCAGCCGACCGACGAGGCCGGCGGGGAGGTGGGCAATGTGCTTCATGTCGGCGTGGGCAACGTGAACCTGGCGGCCTTTCTGGTGACGGGGCACGACGGGAAGATGCGCGCCTACCTGGGTCCGGTCTTCAGCTACTACGAGGTGATCGAAGGCGGCTACAACCGGCTGACGGACGAAAAGTGGAAGGAGCGGGTCTGGTGTCCGGCCACGCGGCTGGTCGTGGATTCGGCGCCGCTGTCGCCCAAGGGCCCGAAGCCGACGCGTCCGGCCTGGACGGAAGGGCTCTTCGGACGCTGACCTAGGCCGACATCTCGAGCGCCTGGATCCGGGTCTCCATCACGCGGATCGAGGAGGCGCAGGGTCCGGCCAGGGCGGCGCAGTCGAAGCGCCGGAAATACTCCAGGTTGCGCTGTTCGCGGGCGATGGCCTGGCGGAGCCGGGCGATCTCCTCCGCGGGGCTTTCGGAGGTCTTGCGGCGCGAGGCGGCAGGCGCGGCGGCCTCCACCTCTTCCACGAACTTCCAGCGGGCGTAGACGCCCGCCAGGGCCGACCAGAGCGTTCTCATCGGGTCCCCCTTCCTCTCCGCCGGGGCAGGGCCGCCAGGATCTCCAGCGCCACGTGGACAAAGGCTCGGGCCTCTTCCCGCTCCCGCGTTCCCGCCTGGGCCCTGCGCCGGACGACATTCTTCATGGAGAGAGGAAAAGCAAGGGGGATGCCAAGGTTACTCGGAAAAGCTACGTCGCTAAGTCCTTGAGGAGTAGCTACTTAGTAGTTTCGCTCGGCCGGCCAGCAGGCCAGATTCCTACCCCCAGGTAGCCTACCCCTCCAGATATTACCTCCCTGTGGCCCCAAAACGAGAAGACCTCCAGTTTGTTCTCTCGCGGGTTACTTGCCCGGGGTCTCGTAGCGGGGGCCGGGGACGTGGGCGCGGGCTCGGACGCCCTCTTTGACGAGGGTCTCGCCGAAGGCGCGCAGGGCGTTGCGGCGCGACTCGGCTACCGCGTCCCGCCGGTCGAACATCGCCAGCGGAGCCGTGGCCGATCCCGTCCCATCGCCGCTTCCGGCGAAATAGAGGAACTGGTTCCGATTGTCGATCACCATCCCCTCCACGATCGTCAGCGCGTCCCGTTGGTGGCCGGGGATCAGGAACATCCCCACGATCGTGATGTCCAGGACCCCGAGCGGGTTGATGTAGGAATCGGTGTCGGTGACCGTCCTGAGGAACAGCACCGCGTCCGCCTGCATCCGGGCGGCCGCCACGCGGACCGACTTGACGTAGCTCGCGCGGCTCCGGTCGGGACCCAGGTCGAGCAGCATCTGGGGGATGATCATGAACTCGCTGACGACCCCCTCCTTCTGGAGCTTCTCGCCCCACTTCAGGATCTCCTCGCGCTCCCCTTCCATCAGCCCGCGCGGCTCGGACCAGTAGCCGCGTGTGACCTGCATCGGCGGGACCACCGCCAGCCGGAAGGGGAACTGGATCTGCGGCCGCAGCTGGTCGATCTTCAGGACATCCTCGTCGTCCGTGAAGAGCCGCCGCTCTTCCTGGAGCGCTTCCGTCATCGCCGGCAGGTCGAACCCCGTCGCGCAGCCGGTCGCCGCGGCGCCGAGCCAGAGGATCGCGATCAGCTTCTTCATTTCTTCCTCTCCACCGTGGTGTCGTACTGGACCCCGCTCGGCACCGGCACGGGCTGGACGACCGTCGTCCCCGAGCTTCCCTGCGTCCGGCTCGTGGAGTCCACCGCCACGAACGCCGTCGCGTCCGACATCAGCCCGTACCGGAGCGCCACGCGGCGGATCTCCTGCAGGCACTCGCGCGGATCAGCCGTACTGAAGGCCGAGTCATGGAGCGTGCTGATCTTGCTGCGGGCCCAGATCGTCGCCAGCGCGGAGTGCCGGATGCCCGGCTCGTCGAGGTTCACCTCCAGCGCCATCTCGAAGGGACGGGCGCCGGCGCGGCCGCTCAGCTGGATCTTCGCCGGGCCCTGGCCCTTGAAGCGTCCCGTGAGAATCACCGGCCGGCCGACGAAGAGGTCCGGAAGCGGCTGAGGATGGACCTCGGCCACGGCCATCGTCCCCCAGTCGATCTTGAGATCGGTCAGCGCCGGATGCTCGATCCGCTGGAAGAGCTCCTCCGCCGCCCGTTCGGTGGAATCGTCGAGCGTGATGAAGGTCGAGACGCCGCGGCCCACGCGGGCGAGCGCCTCGAGCAGGTAGCGGTTGACCGAGTCGCCCACGCCGAAACTGAAGATCCGCGACGCTCCCAGGTGCTGCCGGGCGAAGGCGACGACCTCGCGGTCGTTGCCGATGAAGCCGTCGGTCATGAAGGCGACGAGCCGGTAGCGCCCCGGGGCGACGGGGGTGTCGAGCGCGACGCGCACGACCTCCTG
>JACQFK010000099.1 GCA_016200125.1 Planctomycetota bacterium | reverse complement strand
GGCGTCCTGGAGTTCTTCAGCCGCGAGCGGCGGGAGCGGGACGAGGAGCTCCTGGGCGTCGCGTCCACGCTGGCCAGCCAGATCGGGCAGTTCGTCGAGCGCAAGCGGGCCGAGGAGGATCTCCGCTTCCAGAAAAGCCTGCTCGAGTCTCAGAGCGAGGCCGCCATCGACGGCATCCTCGTCGTCTCCCGCGACGGGGTGATGACGTCCTTCAACCGCCGCTTCTGCCAGATGTGGGACATCTCCGACGACGTGCTCCGGTCGCGCTCCGACGAGCGGGCGCTCCAGTCGGTGCTCGACAAGCTGGCGGATCCGAAGGAGTTCCTCGACCGGGTGCGCTACCTCTACGACCATCCCGACGAGGAGAGCCGGGACGAGATCCGCCTCAAGGACGGCCGCGCCTTCGACCGCTACAGCGCGCCGGTCAAGGGCGCCGACGACTTCCTGAACGGCCGCGTCTGGTTCTTCCGCGACGTCACGGGCCGCAAGCAGACGGAGGAGAACCTGCGCCGCGCCGCGGAGGAGACGCGACAGATGTACGAGGACCTCAAGGAGGCCCAGGCGCAGCTCATCCGCTCCGAAAAGCTGGCGTCGATCGGCATGCTCGTCTCCGGCGTCGCCCACGAGATCAACAACCCGCTCAACGTCATGTACGGAAACCTGCAGCTCCTGGCCGAGGTGAGCGACGTGCTGCTGCCGCTGTCGATCGAGGGCGCGCGGGCGAAGAAGCTCCGCGGGACGGCCTCCCGTGTCGAGAAGTTCCGCGGCATGATCCGCGACGCCCTCAAGGCGGCCCGCCACGCGCGCGAGATCGTCCAGGACTTCCGCAATTTCGCCCGCGACACGCGGACCGCGGAGCTGGTCGATCTGAACCAGTGCCTCGAGGAGGCCGTCACGCTCATCCAGCGCGAGCTCCGGCCGGGCATCCGGGTGGTCCGGAAGCTGGGGCGCATCCCGCAGGTCCGCTGCCTGCGCGGCCAGATCAGCCAGGTGTTCCTCAACCTGCTCAAGAACGCCGGCGAAGCCATCGAGAAGAGGGGGACCGTCACCCTCCGGACGCTGCAGCGGAACGGCCACGTGCTCGTGGAGGTGGCCGACACCGGCCGCGGCATGGCCGAGGAGGTGCGGAGCAAGCTCTTCGAGCCCTTCTTCACCACGAAGCCCGTCGGGAAGGGGCTGGGGCTGGGCCTGTCGATCAGCGCCATGATCGTGCACAACCACAACGGCCGGATTACCGTGAGCAGCAACCCGGGGCGGGGCTCCGTCTTCCGGGTCGAGCTTCCCCTGCTTTCCTGAACCTTCGGGCAGGGCTGCTTCCGGATTGAACGGAACCCCATAATATTTATTACGGAACGGTTGACTTTGCAGGTATACTTTGTATACTTTGTATAGCTTATATATGACTTTCGATCCCCGCAAGACGAGCTACACGACCGGTGAGGTCGCCCGCCTCTGCCAGGTCACCAAGCGCACCGTCATCAAGTGGATCGACGGCGGAAAGCTCCAGGGCTACACGATCCCGGGCTCCCGGCACCGCCGGGTTTCCTCCGAGAGCCTGCGCGGCTTCATGAAGTCCAACCGCATCCCCGACTACGCCCGGGTCGTCCGCCCCCGCATCCTGATCGTGGACGACGACCAGGACCTCCTGGAGCTGCTCAAGGACGCCCTCCACGACCGCTATGACGTCGACGTGGCGTCTACGGCGCTGGAGGCGGCCGGCCGCCTGGCGGTCTTCCAGCCCGACGTGATCCTGCTGGACATCCGGCTGCCCGACCTCTCGGGGCTGGAGGTCTGCCGCCATTTCCAGGGCTACAAGAAATCGCGCAACGTGCCGATCCTGACCATGTCGGCCTTCGGCGGGGAGATCGATCCCGTCGAGGTCCGCCGGAGCGGCGCCGACGCGTTCCTTCCCAAGCCCCTGCGGCTCGTCGAGCTCAAGAAGCGCATTGAAGCGATGGTGGGTTGATCGTGCACCTTTGATGAGGAGGCGACTGTGTCCAACTTCGGCGACCTGGTGAAGAGATTGAGGAAGGAAAGGAGCCTGACGCTCGAGGCGGTGGCGAAGAAGATCGGTTCGCACAAGGGCTACGTCTCGGGGATCGAGAACGACAAGGTGAATCCTCCCTCGGTCAAGATCATCAAGAAGTTCGCCAAGTTGTTCAACCAGGACGAGCGGACCCTGGTCCGCATCGCCTGGGCGGACAAGGCGCCCGCGATCATCCGCGAGGACGCCCAGCGCGTGATGGCCCTTGCCGACTCGGAGGGGGCCTCCCCCGTGGACCTCTCCCGCGTGCCGCTCCTCAACACGGTGTCCACCGGCTACGCCGCGGATCTCGGCGCCGACGGCCGGGTGAAGCCCGCCGTCAACGCCGTCCTGGCGCTGCCGAAGTCGCGGATCCCGCTCGAGGCCGCCGCCACGGTCTGCGACGACTCGATGGAGCAGCAGGGCGGCTCGGGCTTCTCGCGCGGCGACGTCGTCCTCCTCACGAAGGAGGAGAAGATCCGCAACGGCTCGATGGTCTACATCGTCTTCAGCCTCCGCCAGAAGCGCCAGGGCCTCGTGCGCCAGGTCATGCTGGAGCAGGGCGACCACATCGTGCTGCAGCCGCTCAACAAGGAGTTCCCGCTGGAGTTCCTGACCCACGACGACGTGGACGCGGTCTACCGCGTGGTCGGCAAGGTGGAGATGTTCGAATCCTCGGGAGTGGACATGAAGGTCTAGGAGGGAATTCTCCGGCCGCGGGTCGCGGGGCATCGCCGAGGCGGGCACCCGGATCCGCAGCGTGACGGCTTGTTGAGCGCCCGCGGCCGATAAACTTGTCCTTTTCCTCCCTCTCTCGATGCCGCTGGGGCGACGCTCGTCGCCCCAGCGGCATTTTTTTTCAGCCTACTCGTCGTCCGGGTTCCGGCCCAGGATCGCCTCGATCTCGAGCTCCTCGGCGCCGCGCTTCACGGTGAGCTTGACGCGCGCGCCGGGCTTGCGCCTCCAGAGGATCTGCAGGAGCTCGTCGCGGCCGGCGACCTTCGTGCCGTTCACCGCCAGGACGACGTCGCCGGTCTGGAGGCCCGCCTCGTCCGCCGGGGAGGCGGGGCGGACGTCCATGACCTTCACGCCGTCCTTCGTCTCCTCGACGTAGGCGCCCAGGTAGCCGCTGCCCTTCGGACGGACCGGCGCCGGACGCTCGGGACGGCCCAGGCCCAGCCCCTCCATCGGGTTGTAGCGGTCGAGCTCCATCGTGAGGTCCTTCGACTCGTCGTCCCGCTTCACGCGGATCGTCACTTCCGACTTCTCCGGCACCGTGCCGATCACGCCCAGGTAGCGCTCGCGGTTGAAGATCGGGTACCCGTTCACCCGGACGATGACATCGCCCTTCTTGAAGCCGGCCGCGTCCGCCGTGGAGCCCGACCGCACCGCCGCGACCTTCGCCCCCTCGCCCTGCGTGTTCTGGTCCAGCAGCTGCAGGCCGCCGACCATCCCGTGGTAGATCTTGCCGCTCTCCCCGCCCTTCTTCATCGCGGGCAGGAAGTTCTTGATCTGGTTCGACGGGATCGCGTAGCCGACCCCCGAGTTCACCCGGTTCATGTAGCGGGTGGCGATCCGGCCGTTGATGCCGACTAGCTT
>JACQFK010000098.1 GCA_016200125.1 Planctomycetota bacterium | reverse complement strand
GCTTCGGGATAGGGGCCGGCGACGACCTGGAGGAGCTTGGTCGCGGCCTTGTAGGCGCGGGTGGCGGCGAGCTCGTGGATGGCCTTGATCTGCTCGCCGTCGGACTTCGCCGTCTTCATCGTGTCGGCGAATTCCTTGAGCTTCGCGTCGACATCGTCCTGCAGCGGGACCAGGAGGAGCAGGGAGGCGAGGGCGGCCTTGATCATCTGTTCATCCTACTATACGTTCGCCGCAAGGGTTTTCCTTGATTTAGTCGAACGGCGGGACTAAGCTCCGGGTCCTTTCGAAAACGGCCCCCCTCGTCTAGTGGCCTAGGACACGGCCCTCTCAAGGCCGGGACACGGGTTCGAATCCCGTGGGGGGCGCCATCTCCGGGAGGCTCTTCGCCCGCAACGGGGGCAAGGCGCCGTACTCAACCGCAACTCAGTACGTCCCCCGGGGGGTCGCGGGGAATTGGGACGGGTGGGCCAGACGATACCGGATGTAGGCCCAATCATCGAAGCCCGTCAGCCTGTCGGTCGGGGGAAGGGAAATGCTGCTGTTGTTGAGGTCGATCATCACGTTGATGTCCGTCGTGTCCCCATCGTTGTTCCAATCCAGCGGTCCTGCCGCGGGGCCAAAGGGTTCAATGGTCGGACTGCCGGGAATGAACCAGAAGACGACATCGTTCGGGTGGGAGGACTGCAGCCCCAGGGTTTCGTCCAGATCATCCTCAACGAGATCCGGGAGCTTCTCGTCCGAGTAGTCCACGCGAACCGAGTATCCGCTCGGAGTGGTCGTCGAATACGAGAGGATGGGGATCGGACTGCCCGAGTAGAGGTAGTTCATGACACTGACATAGTTCGGCTTGAAGTTCACAGATTCATCCCCGCCATGCTGCAGCCCGAGGTTGTGTCCCAGCTCATGCATGAAGGTTCCGGCCACCGCGGGGTCGTAGAGCGAGGGACAGGGCAGAGGGGCGTTGGTCTCAAGATCCGTCCAGCACCCGAGGAGATTTTCCATCGCAATGATAAAGTCATTCCCGGGAAGCGTTGCGATGCCCACCGATCCAGGGTCCGGTCCTCCTCCGGTGTCCGGATCGGGCGGGCAATTGGCCGCGTGAGTCGGGCTGTCGGTGGTGTGCCAGTGCCCGAAGATCCCGTAGTGCCATTCGCTGGCAAGCGGCCGGCGTCGGTACCGGCTTGAGGCGGGTTGGAAGTACTGTGCCTTGAGCGCGGTGAAACTCACCGCGTCGGGACCTGCGCAGTTGGGGTCGAGGGACGTGAAGGGGCTTCCTGGCACGTCGAAGACGATCACCGTGTGTTCGGGGATGGCGTTATGAACCGGGTCGATGTGCAGGGTCACGCCATGTTTCTTGAAGGCATCGACGACCATCTGGATGGCGTTCGCGCTGGGCTCGTGGGAGTGGCCCGACGCGACCATGTAGTCGTAGTGCACCCAGACATCCAGGGTGCCGGGACCCTCGTCATCGTCCGTGCAGGCGCCCGGCGTGAGGACCAGGAGGAGCGCCAGGCGGAGGAACGGAGCGACCCGACAGGAATCGCGAGGAGCTGATTCTACATCGGCTGCAACCAAAGAATGTCACCTCGATTCCAAGGAGTGCCGGTCCAACAGCGGACCATCTCCCTGTGTCAAATGCTGATCGGAGGGTTCTGAACTCTATATTGATTACGCACTATTTACCCCGATTGGTTCGATGCCAGCGACGTTGGCTTCACAAGCCGCAGGTGAGGCGCAAGGGATGGTATAGTTGCTTCTTCATCCCATTCACGCTGCTGTGGTAAAACGGATCTCGAATGTGTCGATGAGTGGGTAGACTACACCGGAAGGTTCAAACCCCGTGGGGGGGGGCGCCATCCGCCTTCGCTCGCCGCAGACGAGCAGGAAGGCGGATTTCCCACCGAAGCCAGCGACCCCGGGGCGAAGGCGGACAACTCCTCGACCGCGGAGAGCTCCGGCGTGATCCTGGGTTTCGTGGGAAAGCAGCATCGATAGGCGCCGGTTATCGTACGATAAGGGGATGATCGAGCCGCCCCACCATCGCCTCTTCCCGTCGCGCCGCGGGTTTCTCGGAAGCGCCGCCGGGGCCGCGGCCCTCGCGGCCTTCGGCTGCGGACCTGTCCGCGAGCCCGACGACGAGGGCATCATCGACATCCACCAGCACACCGACTACGGCGGCCAGCGCGACAAGAACTGGAAGCAGACCGCGCCGGGCCGGACCCACGACCAGCTCCTCGCGCATCAGAAGCTCATGGGGGTCACGCGGACCCTGCTGCTCCCGGCGGGGAGGGAGGTCCTGACGGCGTCCACCCACCAGGGCTCCGGCAACGGGCTCCAGGGGACCTGCACGGGCAACGAGGTCTGCCTCCAGCTGGCGAAGGCCCATCCCGAGCACTTCGTCTTCGGCGCGAACGAGGTCCCCGATCTTCCGGACGCGGCGGAGGTGATCGAGAAGTACCTGAAGGCCGGCGCGGTCGTGATCGGCGAGCAGAAGTTCGGCGTCGAGTGCGACTCCGCGGACATGCAGAAGCTCTACACGCTGGCCGGGGCCTACCGCGTCCCCATCCTCATGCACTGGCAGCACACGACCTACAACTCAGGCTTCGACCGCTTCCACAAGATGCTCGAGAAGTATCCGAAGGTCACGTTCATCGGCCACGCGCAGACCTGGTGGGCGAACATCGACAAGGACCACAAGGACCAGTCGGTCCTTTATCCGAAGACGAAGGTCACGCCGGGCGGATGGACCGACCGCTACCTCTCCGACTACCCCAACATGTTCGGCGACCTTTCCGCGGGCTCCGGCCAGAACGCCCTGTCGCGCGACGAGAACCAGGCCCGCGAGTTCCTGCAGCGCCACGCGTCGAAGCTGATGTTCGGCAGCGACTGCATCGACACGCTGGGGACGGGCCCCACCTGCATCGGCGCGGGCACGATCGCGCTGATCCGGAAGCTCGCGCCGAGCCCCGAGATCCGGAGGAAGCTGCTTCACGACAATGCGAAGAGCCTATTCCGCCTCTAGCCGCGCCCTCGCGGCGCTCCTGATCCTGGGCAGCGGCTCCGCGTGGACGGCCCGGCGCGCGCCCGCGAACGACGCCTTCGCGGCCCGCATCGCCCTGTCCGGCAACAGCGCCGCCGTCACGGGGACCAACGTCGGCGCAAGCTCCGAGCCCGGGGAGCCGCTCGACACCCCGAACGCCGGCAGCCATTCGGTCTGGTGGAGCTGGACGGCGCCCGTCACGGGCGACGTCACGATCGACACCAACGGAAGCGCCTTCGACACCGTGATGGGCGTCTACACCGGATCGTCGGTGTCCGCGCTGACGCGCGTGGCGGGCGACGACGACGGCGGGACGGGCACCGCGAGCCTCGTCGCCTTCTTCGCCGTCGCCGGTACCGACTACAAGATCTCGGTGGACGGCTACGGAGGGGCGACGGGCGCGATCTCGCTGAACCTCGTGAACCTGCCCAGCCAGATCGCCTACCAAACGAATTTCGACGCCGGCGCCTCGGGCTGGACGCTCGACGCGCCGGTGGCGGGCTCCGCCTGGGCCGCGGACGCGACGCCGGCGTCGTTCCCCAGCGGCGTCAGCCGCGGCAGCCTGAGCCTCAACTTCAACAACGGGACCGATTACGCGGGCGGCACCTCGGGCGGCGCGCTCTCGCCGCTGATCCCGCTCGCCGGGATCACGAATCCCATCCTCGAATTCTGGTGCAACTACAGCACGGAGACGCGGGGCACGCAGTACGATCGCCGCACGCTGGAGATCCTGGACTCGAAGCTGACGACCAAGCTGGCCGAGTGGCAGCTCGCCTCGGTGGGCTACTCGTTCAATCCCGCGGGCGGGATCGTGGGCATCGGCCCGGGCCCCTGCGGCGAGGCCTACGTTGATCTCGAGACCGGCGCGCCCGTCACGGCCTGGCACACCCACCGGATCCACCTCGATCCGGCCTGGGGCTCCATCCACGTCCGCTTCGTCTTTTGGTCCGTCGACGACCGGCGGAACAACTACGCGGGCTGGGCGATCGACGACCTGGTCGTGCGAAACCATCCCACGCCCCCGCCGACCGGCTGGCCCGACAACATGCCCGACACGGACACGCAGGGCCTCGCGGGCTTCGAACTGGACAAGTGCAGCAGGACCGGGAACCTGCTGAAGTGGTCCTGGGGCTGCACCAACCAGGGCGACGCCGGGGTCCACATGATCATCGGCAACCACCCGCAGTCGATCCTCGACGATTCCTTCATGTTCTTCGACGTGAACCACGGCCACTACCACATGAGCCAGTACTCCGACTTCTCCCTGTGGCAGGCCCAGGCCTTCGGCTTCCAGAAGGTCCGGCGCGGACCGAAGCGCTCCTTCTGCCTCACCGACATCCACGAGGTCGTGGCCGGCTCCCCGAGCCTGAGCCCCGGCTGCGGCGGCGCCTACCAGCTGATCTCCTACGGATGGCAGGACGTTTACGCCCTGGGGACGCAGGGGCAGGAGATCGACGTGACGGGGCTTGCGTCGGGCGACTACACGCTGGTCGGCGTCATCGATCCGCTCAACCGCCTCCGCGAGACGAACAACCTGAACCAGACCGACCAGATCCATTTCACGCTGCCTGCGGGGGACCTTGCGCAGGTGGCCATCCTCGACCGCTCGAATCCCTATCCGCCCACGGCCATGGCCCTCACGATCAGTTCGGTCGCGGCGGGGACCTTCCAGGGCAGCCCCGCCCTCCACCTGTTCGGGACGGGATTCGACACGACGCTCGTCCCGGTCCTCTACGACACGGGCACGACGGTCAGCGAAGCGCCCTTCTTCACGATCATCAGCGCGACCGAAATCTGGGTGACCCTTCCTCCAGGGCTCGGGCCGATCGCGTCGGTCGACCTGCTCCGGCCGAGCGGGGACGCCGCTTCGATCCGCCTGGCCGGTCCTGCTCCCGTGCCCGCTCCGCCGCCGGCCGACGCCGTGGCCGGTCCGCTCGGCGTGAGCGTCCCGGGCGGGCTGATTTTCTCGGGCGCCGCGGGCGGGCCCTTCGCCCCTTCCTTGCTGACCCTGACGCTGCAGAATCAGGGCACCGCGCCGCTCTCCTGGGAGGCGCTGAAGCACGATGCGTGGGTCCTGCTCTCGTCCTCGACCGGCGTGATCGCGCCCGGCGGGGCGGCGATGGTCGACGTCTCGATCGCTCCCGCGGCGGCGGGCCTGGCGCCGGGCTCCTATGCGGATCCGGTCTTCCTCGTGAACCGGACGAACGGGACCGGCTCGACGATGCGGCCGGTCGTGCTGAATCTGACGGGTCCCGCCCCGCAGATGAAGGTGACGCCTTCGGCCTCCTTCCTCTCAATCGGGATTGCCGGCGGGCCCTTCGCCCCAGCCTCGGCGGCCACCTTGATCGAGAACAAGGGTCCGGCGCCGCTGGACTGGACGGCCGCCTGGACCCAGTCCTGGCTCAGCCTTTCGCCGCCGGGAGGAACCCTTGCGGCGGGGGCGACCGTCTCGGTCACGGCGACCCTGGCGGCGGGAGCCGGCAGCCTCGCCGTCGGCCGCTTTGCCGACACGATCACGTTCACGAACGCCACGAACGGGAACGGCAGCACGTTCCGGGGCGTCTCGCTCGACGTGGTCGCCACCGCTCCGCCGACCCTGGGGGTGACGCCGCCGCCCGCGACGGTCACCTCGACGCCCCTGGCCGTGGGCGGAGGCGCCGTGGGGTCGAATCTGACCGGCGTCGCCTGGAGCAACGGCGCCACCGGGGGCTCGGGAGCCGCCACGGGCCTGTTCCCCTGGTCCGCCTCGATCGGCCTGGCGGCGGGGCCGAACGAGATCACGATCACGGCCTTCGACGAGTCGGGCAATGGGTCCAGCCGGACCTTCGTGGTGGATGCCGCGTTGCCCGCGTCGCCCTCCGGCGGCGGCGGGAGGGGCTGCGGCGCCACCGGCCTGGCCGTCCTGCTGGCCCTGCTCCGCCGGCGGCGCCGCTAGGCTTGCAGTTTTCCCCGCCTTGCGGTACAACTTTCCACTCGCGTTTCTGGAGCGAGCCTCCGGACTGTGTCGTATAACATGAAGTAAGTTCCGGGCGAACCGATCAGAGGAGACCGATTCATGCTCAAGTGCCTCGCCGCAGCGGCCGTGGCCATCCTGCTTGCCTGTGGCCCCTCGCTCAACGTTTCCAACGCCGCCGACGAACTGACCGTCCCCAAGGTCGCCAAGCTGCCGACCATCGACGGCAAGGCCGACGACGACGCCTGGAAGAGCGCGAAGGAACTCGTCGTCAAGATGGACCAGCCCGACGAGAATCCGCCCAAGAAGTCCATCTCCGTGAAGGCCGTCCACGACGGGGATTCGATCTGCTTCCTCCTCGTGTGGGCGGACCCCGACAAGAACGATCAGCATTCGCCCTTCCTCTGGAAGGATCCCGCCGGCTACGAGCCCGACGAGGAGAAGGTGGAGGATGCCTGCACGCTGGCCTTCGAGCTCGAGGGCAAGTTCGACAGCGACATGAAGGCGGGCATTGAGTCGAAGTGGGACGTCTGGGAGTGGGGCGCCGCGCGGACGAATCCCAGCGGCTACGCGCTCGACCGGACCCACGTCTACTCCCGGACCGCCCCTCCGCCTCCCTTGAAGGGCCGCCGGCTGACCGACCGCGACGGCGGGCAGATCTATTTCTCGCATCCCATTGACGCGGGCCTGCCCTGCTACACGAAGATCGAGCTCCCCGAAAAGAAGGGGGCGCCGATGGTCCTGCAGTATCCTTCGCAGAAGCCCAGCGGCTCCGCGGCGGACGTGCAGGCCAAGGGGGAGTGGAAGGACGGCAAGTGGACCGTGGAGTTCAAGCGCAAGCTCAACACCGGCAACAAGGACGACACCGCCTTCGCGGTGGGCAAGGCCTGCGCCTTCGCTCTCGCCACCTTCGACAAGTCCGAGAAGGGCGACCACGACGTCTCGAAGGCCTGCGTCATGAAGCTTCAGTAAGGGCGGGACCTGGGAAAACGGGGGGCGCGGTACGATGATCCTCCTCTGTCTTCTCGGCATGCTGGCGCCGGTCGCGGCCGACGACACCTACACGCTCACGCTGGTCTTCCAGCGGATGCACTGCGAGGAGTGCAAGCGCGAGGCCGAGGCCACGGTGAAGCGGCTTCCGGGCTTCGTGGGCGTCTCCTTCGCGGAGACGGCCGCCGTCGTGATCCTCACCGACAAGTCCCCGGTCCCCGCCGTCGCGGGCCTCCCCAAGGACATGGGCTACCGCGGCGCCCACCTCAACATCCACGGCACGGTCAGCTTCTCGGGCGACAAGGCGACGCTGGTGGCGAAGGGGAGCGGCGCGACCCTGTCGCTCGCGGGCGACAAGCTCGCCGACCTCAAGAAGAAGCTCGGCGGCAAGAACCGCTTCCAGGTGACCGGCAGCCTCGCCGGCAAGTCCCTGTCGCTGGAGTCCTTCCAGGCGGCGGATTGGAAGGATTGAGCCGGGTCGCGGGCCTCGCCTTCCTGGCCGCGCTGCTCTCCTCGTGCGCGACCCCGCCGGATCCAATCGTCCCCTCGAGCCCCGATCCCGGACGGATCCGGCTCCTCATCGAGACCGATGCGGGGGGCGATCCTGACGACGAGCAGTCGCTCGTGCGCTTCCTGCTTTACGCGAACGAGTGGGACGTCGAGGGGATCATCGCCAACTGGCCCCTGGCGCGCGAGCGGGAGAACCTCAACTCTGAGCGCAGCGGCCTGGGCATCGTCCGGAGATTCCTCACCGCCTACTCGAGGGTCTGGCCGAACCTGTCGTCGCACGACAAGCGCTATCCCCATCCAAGCCGGCTCTGGAAGAAAACGGTCGCCGGTTACGACGACACGGAGGACGGCGTGAATCTCGTGATTGCCGCCGTCGACTCCCCCGATCCGCGGCCCGTCTGGTTCTCGAACTGGGGGACCGACAAGGGCGCCGCGGCGAGCTGCCTCAAGCGGGCCCTCGACCGGGTGCTCCGCGAGCGGGGCCCCGAGGGCTACGCCCGCTTCAAGGGCCGGCTGCGTCTGAGCTCCGCCGACAAGTTCGGCGAGCACACCATGACGATCGCGCCGCCGTTCCCGCTCTGGATCGACACCTTCAGCCCCGAGATCGACAAAAAGCGCTGGTATCACCGCTTCTCGGCCCTGACCTCGAAGGCGGGCGGCTTCGACATCGAGCGGGACGTGAGGACGGGCCACGGCCCGCTGGGCGCGCTCTACCCGGTCAACACGACCCACCCCCAGAAGGAAGGCGACACGATGTCCTTCCTGTATCTCGTCCCGACCGGCATGAACGATCCGGAGCAGCCCTCGTGGGGAAGCTGGGGCGGGCGCTACGGCCTGCGCGACGACGTTGGCGGGAAGCCCTACTACTGGGCGAACCAGGCGGACGCGTGGAAGGGGACGACGGACCGCGATCACGTTCTCGCGCGCTGGGCGGTCGCGCT
>JACQFK010000121.1 GCA_016200125.1 Planctomycetota bacterium | reverse complement strand
TCGATCAGCTCGGCGGCCTTTTTGGCGACCGAGGGGTCGTCGCCACCGGGTTCCTGGAGCTCGACGACCGCCGCGAAGCCCGCGCCCGCCAGGTCGTTGGAATCCATCTCGAGATCGAAGGAGAGCTCGAAGCCCGCGACCTGGGGGAAGTTGCGGAACACGAGCTTCGCCGGCGACGAGCGGTCGCGGCCGGCGGCGACCTCGCGGATGACGAGCGCGCCCTCCTGGACCGCCACGGTGAGATCCTTGTCGGCCTGGAAGCGCTCCGCGAGGGCTTCGGGACGGGAGAAGTCCTCCCAGAGTTCGTAGACCTGGTCGGGCCGCGCGGGAAGGGCCGCGGCTTCGCGGGATCCGTAGTAGAGGTGGTACCCGTCCGTCCCGCCCGCCTTGATGTCGGCGGCGGTGCGGAAGCAGATCAGCTGCGCCTTGCCCTTGCCGGGCTGGAGGAGGAAGGGCAGCCGCTCGCCGCCGCGCACCAGGGCCCAGTCTTCAAGGCCCGCCTTGGACTTGTCGCGGATACCGAGGTAGTCGGGATCTACCTCGACCTGCACCGTGAAGCCCTTCTGGAGCACGCGGTCCAGGCGGTTGCTGAGGGTGAGGGGGCGGCGGAACTTCCACTCCTTGTTCCACCAGGCCTCCCCGTCGGCGGGGCAGAGCAGGGCGGCGGCGATGAGGATCGATTTCATACCTGCTTAGACGCTCCGGCGCCGCGGGGGTTCATGAAATCCCCTTGCACGGTCCGCCGGGTGAACTATACTCTGGCCGCAGCCCGATGGAAATCATCATTGAGCCCGACTCCGGGGCGCTGGCCGACCGCGCCGCGCAGATCGTCTTCACCGAACTCGCCCGCAAGCCCAACCTCGTCCTCGGCCTGGCCACCGGCAAGACGCCCGTCGGCCTCTACGAGCGGCTCCGCAAGCGGCCCGAGGCCTTCGCCAATGTGAGGTTCTTCAATCTGGACGAGTTCTTCGGACTGGCGCCGTCGGACCCCAACAGCTTCAACTTCTTCTTCCACAAGCATCTCCTCGACCATGTGAAGCACAAGCCCGGGAACGTCCACCTGTTCCGGGGCGACGTGAAGGACCTGGAGGAGGAGGCCCAGCTGGCGGAGGACCGCATCAAGGTGGTGGGCGGGATCGATCTCCAGATCCTGGGCATCGGCCGGAACGGCCACATCGGCTTCAACGAGCCCGGCTCCTCGCTCGGCTCCCGCACGCGTCCCAAGACGCTGGAGCCGGAGACCGTGGCCCACTACGGCGGTTCGATCCCCAACCTGGCGATCACGATGGGCGTGGGGACGATCATGGAGGCGCGCCGCTGCCTGATGCTCGCCTCGGGCGCCGACAAGGCGGACATCGTCTGCCGGATGGTCGAGGGGCCGATCATGTCGGAGGCGCCCGCGACGGCGCTCCAGATGCACCCGCGGGCGACGGCGGTCCTGGACGACGCCGCCGCCTCGAAGCTCAAGCGCCGCGACTATTACAAGTGGGTGTTCGCGAACAAGTGGCGTGTGGGTCAGAAGTAGAAACCAAGTGCCAGGGACCACGTACCGGTGCTTGTAGAACCCCCTCCCCGGAAAGCTCCTGGTACCTCGTACCGGGTCCCGGGCACTTACATCGGGTATTCCTTCCGGCTCGCCTCGATCGACAGCAGCACGGGCTTTTCAGGCAGCACTTTCTTGAGCGCCTCGACTTCGGGCTCGCCGGGGCCGAGGGGCAACTTTACCTGGCCGCGCTCCACGACCGAGCGCATCAGCGCCATCGTGATTTCGATGCCCTTGAAGGCCTGCTCGCCGTCGCAGGGGTGCACCTTCTTGTCGTCGTCGAGCCAGGCGGCCATGTCGGCCACGTAGGGGGCCATGTCCTGCTCGTAGTCCATCGCGCCGCCGCCAGACTTGGGGCCGGTCTTGGTGACGGCGCGCCAGCCGCCGCCCGTGAGGGCCTCGGCGAAGCCTTCGGTGCCCTGCGCGCCGACGCGGTTCTTGCGCCACCAGTAGTCAACCTCGGGGACGTCGGGCGAGCCCGCGCCGCACTCGACGTAGCCGCGCACGCCGTTGGCGAAGTGGAGCACGCCCGCGATGTAGTCGGGAGAGGGATGGTTGTCGGCGAACTTGCCCTTGCCGGCCGCCTGCGCCATCACCCACTCGACTTCGGCGTTGCCCGTGTAGCTGCGCATGTAGTCGATGAGATGGGTCATGAGGTGCATCAGCCAGCCCACGGCGGTGCCGTAAACCGTGTGGACGCGGCCGATCGCGCCGCTGCGGATGAGGTCGTAGACCGCGCTGTAGTGGGGCCCGTAGCGGTGCTGGTGGGCGACGACCGTCTTGACCCCGGCCGCCTGCACGGCCTTGCGGATCTCGAGCGCCTCTGTCATCGACATCGCCATCGGCTTCTCGTAGGCGATGAGCTTCGCGCCCGAGGCAAGGCCGGCCTGGATCAGGGGCAACCGGATGAAGGGCGGGGTGCAGAAGCAGAAGATGTCGGGCTTCACGTCCTTCGCCAGCGCGGCGGCGTCGGCGCCGGCCTTCGCCTTCGGGTAGAGCGCCTTCAC
This sequence comes from Planctomycetota bacterium, assembly GCA_016200125.1. The sequence goes on along the minus strand of JACQFK010000121.1, from coordinate 4,172 downwards.
CTTCTCGAGCTGCGCGGGGACGGGATCGCTGATGGCCACGACCTCGAAGCGCGGGTTCTTGCCGAAGGCGCTGGCATGGTGCTGGCCCCGCTTGCCCATGCCCGCGATCAGGACCTTGTAGGTCCCGCTCATTTCTGGTTCGCCTTGTCCCAGGCGACGAGCTGCGCGATCGTGTAGTCGACCTCCGCGTCCGTCAGCTCGGGGAACATCGGGAGCGAGAGGCACTGCGCGGCGTTCTTCTCGCAGTTCGGGACCTTCTTGACGACCGCCTTCTTCTTCCAGGGGAAGCCCTTCTGCTGGTGGATCGCGATCGGGTAGTGCATCTTCACGTCGACGCACGCCGCCAGGAGGTCCTTCTCGAGCTGGTCGCGCTTCGGGGTCTCGATCACGTAGAGGTGATAGGCATGGCGGTAGCCCTCCGGCTCGTAGGGGAGCCTGAAGCTCGTGCCCTGCAGGCCCTTCGTGTAGCGGGCGGCGATCTCGCGGCGCCGGTCGGTCCACTTCGTGATGTGCTTGAGCTTCACCGACAGCACGGCGGCGTGGATGTCGTCGAGGCGGCTGTTGAAGCCGAAGCTGTGCACCGAGCGGGCCGTCGAGCCGTGGTTGCGCATCTTGCGGCAGTAGGCGTCGATGTCCTCGCGGTTCGTCACGACGGCGCCGCCGTCGCCGAAGGTGCCGAGGTTCTTCTGGATGATGAAGCTCGTGCAGACGGCTTCCGAGAGCTCGCCCTGCTTCCAGCCGGGGCCGTGGGCGTCGATGCTCTGCGCGTTGTCCTCGACGACCCAGAGCTTCTTCTTCTTCGCGAGGGCGCTGATCGCCTTCATATCGGCGCAGAGGCCGTAGAGGTGGACGGGCACGATCCCCTTCGTCTTCTTGGTGATGGCCTTTTCGACCGCCTTCGGGTCGATGTTGCGGGTCTTGGGGTCGCAGTCCACGAGGACGGCGGTCGCGCCCGCGATCCAGATGGCCTCCGCGGTGGCGAAGAAGGTGTTGGCGGTGGTGATGATCTCGTCGCCGGGCTTGACGCCAAGGCCCATGAAGACGAGCCAGAGGGCGTCCGTTCCGGAATTCAGGCCGCAGGCGTGCTTCATCCCGAAGTACTGGGCGAGGTCGGCATCGAACTGCTTGAGCGCCGGGCCCTGGACGTACTGGTTGCTCTCGAGGACCTTCAGGATGGCGTCGTCGAGGTCCTTCTTGATGCTGTGGTACTGGCGGACGTGACCGTAGAAGGGGGCCTTGATCTCCGGCATGGCGTCGGTCTCCTCGAAATCTGAATCCAGCCCTTGAGGGAGGGATATTATTGCGTTCCGAGGATTCGAAGTAAACAAAAGCCGAATCCCGGATCCGGTCTTACTTGAGCTGCGCCAGGCGCTCCAGCAGGAGCTTCTCGGGGACCGGCTTGAGCAGGACGTAGCGGGCGCCGGTCTGCAGGGCGGTGTCCATGCCCTGGCCGGCGTCGTAGACGACGATGAAGGGCTTGCGGCTGTCCTCGCGGATCCGCGTGCAGATCGAGAGCATCTCGTCGGCGTCGGCGGAGATGTCCAGGATGATGGAGGCGGTGGCGTCGAGCCAGGCCTCCGCGCCGGCCCAGGTGTCGGCCTCGACGACGTCGAAGCCGCCGCCCTTGAGCTGCGCGGCCGTCTCCTTCTGGAACTCGGGCTGGCGGCCGATCACCAGGACGCTCGGCCCCGACTTGCGCACGATCCGGGTCTCCGAGATCCGCGGGGATTCCATCGTGAGCAGGCCGCGCTGCTTCAGCTCGTAGAGCGTGTGGAGCACGGTGAACTTGGGATAGGACGATTCGTTGATGATCTGGGTGATCGAGCGCCGGCCGTCCACCAGCGGCAGGAGATCCTTCGCCGCCTGCTTCGCCGCGCCGAGCTCCTCGAAGGGCACCTCGCCGCCCTGGCGGAGCGGGACGAGCTGGTCGACGGGGATCTCGGAGCGGAAGCGCGCCATCTCGTCCGTGCGCCGGGCGGCCTCGACCATCAGGCTGAGGATGTTCGCGTCCAGGAGGATCGTGGCGAGCGGGCCCGCGCCGTTGGGCAGCGCGTCGTTCTCCGACTCCGCGAAGTAGAAGCGGGCCTCCGGCCAGGCGAAGAGCTCGTAGATCTCCTCGGCCACCTGGTCGCGCAGGGCCTGGTCGATGGCCTCGCGGGACACCAGCTTGCGCTCGATGACCAGGTCGCCGAGACGCCGGTCGCTGCTGCGCTGCTCGGCGAGCAGCTGCTCCAGCTGCTCGTTCGTGATCCGCCCGCAGCGGACGAGGATCTGCCCGAGCGGGATGGCCCGCCGCACGCCGCTGACCAGCCGGATCCCCTGGGCGGAGTACTGGATGGTCTTCTTGAGGTCGCCGTTCGAGATGGTCAGGAAGCCCTTGGCCTGGCTCATCGTGATGACCTGGAGGAGGTTGGCCAGGCCCAGGATCCCGAGGTCGCCGCCGAATGCTCTCATGCCCGGAAGTGAGTGTAGCTCACGGGGCTACGAAGTCGTCCGCTGAAGGGATTCTTCGAGCCGGTCGAGCCGCTCGCGGGCGGCGCCGCGCGTCCGTTCCAGCTTCCGGCAGGCCTCGTGGACCGTGGAATGGTCGCGGCCGCCGAAGTGGTCGCCGATCTGGGCGAAGGGCCGGCCGAGCAGCTTGCGCGCGAGATAGAAGCAGGCCTGGCGGGCCTCGGCGGCCTCGCGCGAGCGCCCCAGCGAGTAGATCTCGCCCACCGTGACGCCGAAATCGTCGGCCGCGGCCCTCACGATGTCCTCGTAGCGCAGGCCGAGGCTCCAGTGGTTGAGGAATTCGGCGACGGCCGAGCGCGCCGAGGCGAGCGTGTAGGGCGGCTGGGCGGCCAGGGCCGACAGGCAGGAGAGCTGGTCGGTGTGGCTCGACCGCACGTGGGCGGCGATGTAGGCGAGGACGCGGTCCGGCACCGCCGCCGGCGCGACCGAGCGGAGGAAGGCGGCGCCGGTCGCGGGATCGGGCCGGTCGATCGACACCTCCACCTCCGCCCGGAGGCGGGCGCGGAGCGGGGCGTGGAGCCGCTCGAGGGCGCGGGGATGGCGCTCGCTGGTCAGCGCCGCCCGGGCGCCGCGCCCGGCGAGGGAGGCGAGAATGTCCGCCAGCACCCGCTGGGGCTCCTCGCGCCCGCAGAGCAGGTGGAGGTCGTCGAAGAGGAACACCTGGGCGCTGCGGCACTTCTTGCGGAAGGCCTCCATCCGGTCGCGCAGGTCGGCCTCGCGCGAGTGGCGGCGGAACTGGTCGCCGGTGAAGAAGAGGACGCCGGAGTCTGGGCGGCGGAGAAGGTCGTCGTGGATGGCGCGGAGCAGGTGGCTGCGGCCCATGCCCGAGGGGGCGCAGATCAGGAGCGTGCGGGGCCCTCCCCGGGCGAAGGCGCGGGCGGCGGAGAAGGCCGGACGGTTGCCGGGGCCGGTCACGAACGAGGCGAAGGTCGGGGTCCGGGGCGGAAGCGGCGGCTCGCCGGCGCGGCCCGCGAAGGCGTCGCCGTCCACCGAGAAGAGGAGCCGGAGGTTCCGGTTCGCGACCTGCTGGGCCGCGGCGGTCACCGCGTCGCGCAGCTGGGACTCGACCTTGTCCTTCGCGTGCGTCGACGGGAAGTGGAACGTGAAGAGGTCCTCGTCGAGCGTGGCGGGAAGGGCGTGGCGGATCCAGAGGGAATAGCGGTCGGGGCCGAGGGTGCGGAAGAGCTCCCGGTTGAGCCGCTTCCAGATTTCGTCCAGAGCCCAGGCCATGCAGGCGGGCCGGCGCGCCTCCGGTCATGGCGACGCCGAACCCCTCTCTCCTTGAACTGGAGGGAGTATATCACCGCGCGGGAGGGAGTCAACGGGGGAGGGCGCGGGGCTACTTGACGAGCTTGCCGATGATGATCGCCGAGTTGTGCCCGCCGAAGCCGAGCGAGTTGGACATGGCGTACTTCACGTCGACCTTGCGCTTGGAGCCGGGGACGTAGTCGAGGTCGCAGTCCGGGTCGGGCGTCTCGTAATTGGCCGTCGGGTGGACCACGCCGTCGCGGATCGAGAGGGCCGTCGCGATGAGCTCCACGGCGGCCGCGGCGCCCAGCAGGTGGCCGATCATCGACTTGGTCGAGCTGATCGGGATCCGCTTGGCGTGGTCGCCGAAGGTCCTCTTGATCGCCGCGGTCTCGATCTTGTCGTTGAGCGGC
>JACQFK010000120.1 GCA_016200125.1 Planctomycetota bacterium | reverse complement strand
GCGCGCCAGCGTCGCCAGGTGCTCGACCAGCAGCGAGATCTTGAGCCGCCGGCGGGACACGAGGAGGTAGGAGACCTGCAGGAAGGCCAGGAAGAGCAGGTTCAGCGTGGTGAGCCCGATCGCGATCTTGAGGCTGTCCTCCATGCCCCCCGAGGAGGAACTGCTCAGGCTCGTCTGGATCGTGATGATCTGGAAGAAGGGCGCGAGGACCATCAGCGCCGACAGCAGCGCCACGTTGCCGATGACGAGCATCCCAAGCGGCGTGAGCAGCTCCTGCAGGATCGTGAAGTGGCGATCCATCTCCCGGGTGTAGAGGTCCGCGAAGGCGTCGAAAGTCTTCGGCACCTCGCCGTTCTCTTCCGCCAGCGAGACGCCCCAGGCCAGCGTCCGGGGGAAGAAGTTCAGGTAGAAGAGCGCGCTCGAGAGGCTCTCCCCCTCCTCGACCCGGTGGATCAGCCGGTCGGTCATGGCGTGGAACTTCCGCGTGCGCACGGCCTCCCGCGCTGCGCGGAGCGCCGGAACCATCGCCAGGCCCGACCGAAGGCGAAGGCCCAGGGTGCTGCAGAAGGCCGCCAGGTCGCGGCTCTTCCGGATCCGCCCCCAGACCGGGATCAGATAGCCCAGCCCGCCCGCCCGCGCCGAACGCTCGAGGAGCCGGTGGGCCAGCAGGGCGAGCAGGATCAGGCCCGGCCAGGCCCCGAGGAGGATCCAGCCGGAGTCGAGGGCGGCATCGAGAAGTTCCAGCAGCGGGTGTTTCGAAACGATCTGCATCTGGTCCAGGATCAGGGCGTTGAAAAGGTTGACCTGCCGGCCCATGAGGAGGGTCAGGCCGATGACGATCTCGCCAATGATCGCGCCCGCGAGCAGGTAAATGAGGAGTCGCGTCATCCGGCTCCGGGCGCGGGCCCGGAACTCGTGCTCGATCTGGGCGGCGCGCAGGATCTCCGCCAGGCGCCCTCCCTCCGCGCCCGCGCGAACCCGGGCGCAGTAGTCCGGCGGGAAGACGTCGGGGAAGCGGCCGAGCGCGTCGGCAAGCGACGCGCCGTCGCCGAGGTCCCGGGCCACGCCGCCGAGCGCCTCGCGGAGGGAGGGATCGCGGACGACGCCCGCCATGAGGTGAATCGCGGGCGGAAGCGGGAGCCCCTTCTCGACGACCGAGTGGAGCAGCGCGTTGAACTCCGCGAACTCGCGGGCGGATGGCGGCAAGGGGGCTCCTTCGGTCAGGGTTCAGAAGGAAGGATACCCTTTGGACCGTCCCGCCGCCGCGATTGTTACTGAAGATGCCCCGCGACGAAGGCCTCTTCGAGATCGGCGACCCCCACGACCTCGATCCCCTTCTCGGCGCTGATCGACTTCAGGTTGTCCTTGGGGACGATCGCGCGGACGAAGCCCAGCCGCTGCGCCTCGGCCACCCGCGCGCCCGCCTGGGTCACGCCGCGCACCTCGCCCGTCAGCCCCACCTCGCCGAACACCACGGTCCGCGCCGACACGGGACGGTCGAGGATGCTGGACGCCAGCGCCATCGCGATCCCCAGGTCCGCCGCCGGCTCGTCGATGTGGACGCCGCCCACGGCGTTGACGAACACGTCCTGATTGGCCGTCGAGAAGGAGCAGCGGCGGTTGAGCACCGCCAGGACGAGCATCATGCGGTCGCGGTCGACGCCGCTCACGCGCCTCGAGAGGTTCTCCGGGTAGGCGCTGTCGGTGGTGAGCGCGCCGAAGCGGTTCTTCACGCCGCGCAGGAGGCGGAACGTCTGGAAGCGGTCGCCCTCGAAGTAGAAGACGGCGTCGACGACGTGCTCGAGGGTGCGCGGCCCGGCGATCGAGCCGTCCTTCGTCACGTGGCCGACGATGAAGAGCGAGGTCGCCAGCCGCTTCGCGAGGAAGGTCAGCTCCGCGGAGCACTCGCGGACCTGGGAGACGGTGCCCGGCGCGCCGGGGAGCTCCGGACGGTAGATCATCTGGATCGAGTCGACGACCGCGAACTTCGGGCGCATCTCCTCGAGGTACTTCCGGATGACGCTCAGGTTGGTCTCGCTGACGATGAAGAGGTTGGGCGAGCTCACGCCCAGCCGGTCGGCGCGGAGCTTGGTCTGGATGATCGACTCCTCGGAGGAGATGTAGAGCACGGGATGGCCGAGGGCCGCGATCCGCTGGCAGACCTGGAGGATGAGCGTCGACTTGCCGATGCCGGGATCGCCGCCGATCAGCGCCACCGATCCGAGCACGATGCCGCCGCCGAGGACGCGGTCGAACTCGCCGATCCCCACGACGATGCGGGGCCGGTCGACGGGCTGGACCTCGGTGATGGGCACGGGCCGCTCCTCGGACAGGACCGGGCGGCGGGCGCTCTCCTCGGGCCGCGCGACCTCCTCGACCAGCGTGTTGAACTCTCCGCACTCGCTGCACTTCCCCAGCCACTTGGGCGCCCGCGCCCCGCAGCTCTGGCACACGAAATCGATCTTGGTCTTGGCCATAGGAACCCAGAATCAAGAATTAAGAATCAAGAATCAAGCAAATGGTAGCCGCAGCGCACGTCACCATAGGTCACTACCCCTCCACCCCTGTAGTGCGCCCAGGGGGCCTTTTCTCGACAGGAAATCTTGGGTTCCTTCGGATTTCGCCGGGGGTGTGGTGAGGCTCCTGGTTCCTGGTACTGGTTCCTTGGCACTTCGTCAGGGTTGCCGCTTCCCCCACTTCTTGTCGAGCAGCGACTTGAAGCGGCGGTCGCGGCGGACGTTCGCGAGGTCCGGGTCGCGCAGGAGGTGGCGGTAGTCGCGATAGCCCAGGTCGAAGGCGCGGCGGAGCGCCGCGAAGGCGGCGTCGAGGTCCTCGAGATTCGAATAGCTGCAGGCGAGATTGTAGAAGGCCACCGGATCCTTGGGACGGAGGTCGGCGAGGCGCAGGTCGGCCTCGAGCGCCTCGTTGTGACGTCCGACGCGGGTCAGCGCCTGGCCGAGCATCTCGAGCGCGCGGGGGTGGCGGGGATTGGAGTCCAGCACCGCGCGGGAGAGACCCACCTCGAAGTCGCTGAAGAGCAGGCGGGCCTTGCGGTCCTCCGCCTTGGCGCGTTCTCTCCGGGGTTTGGGCATGACGGGTTCATCTTACCGGAGCGAGGGCGCGAGTCAAGGGCTCCCTCAGGCGCTGGAGCGCCTCGCCCCGGTGGGAGATCGAGTGCTTGGTCTCCGCCGGGAGTTCCGCCATCGTGAGCCCGAACTGCGGCACCACGAAGAGCGGATCGTATCCGAAGCCGCCGCTGCCCTTCCGGACGAAGCCGATCAGCCCTTCGCAGGCGCCGTCGGCCTCGGCCACCACGCGGCCCTCGGGCGACGCGATGACCACCACCGCGCGGTAGCGGGCGGTGCGGGCGGGCGCCGGGACCTCGCGGAGCTCCGCGAGGAGCTTGTCGTTGTTCGCCTCGTCGCCGCCGCCGGACCAGCGGGCCGAGTGGATGCCGGGCGCGCCCTTGAGCGCGTCGACCTCGAGGCCCGAGTCGTCCGCCAGCGCCCACTTCCCCGTGTGGCGCGCGATCTCGACGGCCTTCTTCCGGGCGTTCGCGGAGAAGGTGTCGCCGTCCTCGACGACGTCGGGAAGGTCTGGGGTTTCGACGATGGAGACCGGAAGGTCGGCGTAGATCTGGCGGATCTCGCGGATCTTGCCCTTGTTCTTGGAGGCGATGACGATCTCGCGGCTCACAGCTTGACGGTCGCGAGCCTCTTCACCGCTTCCTTGAGGCGGTCCTCCGTGACCGTGAGGGCGACGCGCATGTAGCCCTCGGCCGCGGCGCCGAAGCCCGAGCCGGGAAGCATGATGACGCCCGCGTTGAGCGCCTCCTCGGCGAACTGCATGGAGGTCGCGCCCTTCCTGGGCACCGGGTACCAGATGTAGAGGCCGGCCTTGGGGGCCGTGACGTCCCAGCCGAGCTTTTTCGTGCCGTCCACGAAGATGTCGCGGCGGCGGCGGTACATGTCGCGGATCTTGGCCATGTCGCCCGTGCCCTCAGTGAGGACCTTGGCGACGGCCTTCTGGAAGCCCATGAACTGGCCGCTGTCGCAGTTGGCCTTGAAGCCGCGCAGCGTCTCGACGACGTCGGCGTTCCCGCAGACCCAGGCCATGCGCCAGCCGGCCATCGAGAAGGTCTTGGTCATCGAGTGGACCGCGACGCCGACCTCCTTCGCGCCCGGCACCTCGAGGAACGAATGCGGCGCCTCCTCGTAGTAGAGCTCGGCGTAGGCCTCGTCGGAGACGACGATCGTGCCCCACTTCCGGGCGAAGTCGACGCACTTCTTGTAGAAGTCGAGGCCGGCGGTCGCGCCGGTCGGGTTGTTCGGATAGTTCACGTAGAGGATCTTCGCCCGCCTGGCGACGTCGGCCGGGATGGCGTCGAGATCCGGGAGGAAGCCGTTCTTCTTCGAGAGCGGGAGGACGTGGGGCTCGGCGAGGGCGAAGATCGTCCCCGACCGGTACGGCGGGTAGCCGGGCTCGGGGCAGAGGACGACGTCGCCCGGGTTCGTCAGCGCGAGGGGCATGTGGGCGATCAGCTCCTTGGAGCCGATGCCCATGCAGATCTCCTTGTTCTGGAGCTCGAGGCCGTAGCGCTTCTTCATGAACGACGCAACGGCGGAGCGGAACTCCTCGATGCCCTGCGAGGACGAATACTGGTGGATG
>JACQFK010000135.1 GCA_016200125.1 Planctomycetota bacterium | reverse complement strand
GGGATCGACGGCCAGGTCGCGCCGGGCGGGACCTTGATCCCGACGCCGCAGGCGCACTGCATCGTGAGCAGGCCGTCGATGCGCCCGAGCAGGTTGCCCACGTCGCGCGCCCGCTGGACGGCCTCCCCGCGCGCCTCGGCCTCGGGGGGCGACGCCGCCCGCGCCTGCGCGGCACTGTCCTCCGCGAGCGTCCGCTTTCCGATGCAGCCCGACCGGTTCGTGATCTTCCGGTAGGCCGCGTCGTAGTCGACGTAGCCGGCGCCGCCGCCCATCGCGCGCAGGATCCTGACGCGATCCCCGGTCGGCGGGTGGGTGGAGAAGAGCCCCACGGCCGCGAGCGCCTCCATCGGGTTCACGATGTACATCGGAGCGAGGACCTTGTTCACCTGGCGGTTGCCCTGGAACTCGACGCTGATCTTCTCGAGCGCGGACGCGAGGCCCTCGGGGTAGCGCGTGAAGCGCGCGGCCGAGGCGTCGGCCAGGAACTCCCGCCGCCGGGAGCAGGCAAAGTAGAGCATCCGGGCGAGGACCGGCGCCAGGAGCGCGAGGACGATCGCGAGGATGAAGAACACGAGTTCGATCCCGCCCCCGCCCCGGTCGCTGGACGAGCGGCGGCCGCGGACGCCGCTGCGGAGGAAGAGCTCCGCGAGCAGGACGATGGCGCCCAGCATGATGCCCATCAGGATCATGAGGCCCGGGTCGCCGTTCTTGTGGTGGCCGATCTCGTGGGCGACCACGCCCTGGAGTTCGTCCCGGGTCATGAGCTGGAGCAGGCCCGAGGTCACGCAGACGACCCGCGTCTCGGGCGTCCGCCCGGCGGCGAAGGCGTTGGGCCGGTCGTCGGGGATGACGTAGACCTCAGGCATCTTCCCGAGTCCAGAGGCGATGACCATCTCCTCGACCACGTTGAAGAGCTGGGGCGCGTCGGCGTGTTCGATCTTCCGCGCGCCGGCGACGGCCAGCATGATGCGGTCGCCTCCGAGCGCCGCGACGATCCAGAGGGCGCACCAGACCGCGAGGGCCACGGCGACGCCCACGAAGAGGCCGCCCCGGGGATGGACGGCCTGGCCGATGGCCGAGCCCATCAGGACGAGGAGGACCGCCATGCCCGCGACGAGAAGCCGCGAGCGGCGGCGGTTGCTTTCAATGGCCTCCCACATGGCTGGATCGGGCTATCGAGTCATTGAGCAATTGAAAGACAGTCGGAGGAAATCCACCTGAAAAACTCCATGCCCGTCCTTGATCGGAAAAAAATATCCGTGCCCCTTGCTCTCGCACCGCGGAGATCTCGGGTTCCGTCGAACGACTGCCGCCGACTGGATTCAATGACTCAATAGTCCGATCGCTCAATTTCAAAACTTCACTTCGGGCGCCTGGCGTTCCTTCTCGTCGCTGACCTGGAAGAGGGGCTCGGGCTTGAATCCGAAGTTGCCCGCGACCAGGTTCGCCGGGAAGGTCTCGGTCTTCGTGTTGTAGCTCATGGCCGCGTCGTTGTAGGCCTGGCGCGCGAAGGCGATCTTGTTCTCCGTGGAGGTGAGCTCCTCCTGGAGCCCGAGGAAGTTCTGGTTGGCCTTGAGCTCCGGATAGTTCTCGGTCAGCACCATGAGGCGGCTCAGCGCCTGGCTCAGCTGGCCTTCCGCCGCGATCTTGGCGTCCACCGTTCCGGCGCCCACGGCCGCGGCGCGCGCGGCGATCACGCCCTGCAGGGTGCCTTGCTCGTGCTTGGCGTAGCCCTTCACGGTCTCGACGAGGTTCGGGATCAGGTCGTGGCGGCGCTTGAGCTGGACGTCGATCTGCGCCCACGCGTTCTTGGTCTCGTTGCGGCCGCGGACCAGCCCGTTGTAGATCCCTGCGACGATGAGCACCAGGACGATGATGAATCCGAACAGCCCGAGCGCGATGAATGCGACGATGGCGCCCGACATGCTAGCCTCCCTTCGCGGACTTGGAGGGACGGAGCTCGCCGAGGAGGCGCGCCGTCGCGCCCCCCTCACCCCCCTGGAAGGAGGCGATCAGCGTCTCCATCTCGCTCCGATCGAACCACAACCCGTGCCCCCGGGGGCAACGGTCGAATTCCACGCCGTTGACCGTCACGACCCGCATCCTGGCGGCGCAGCGCGCGCAGCGCCGCTCGCCCTTCCTCCCGCCGTCCGCCTGCGCGATCGCGGCGCCGAGCCGGTCGGGGGCGCCCCCCTGGAGCCGCGCCAGCTGGTCGAGTTCGCCGGCGTCGAGCCAGGTTCCCGAGCACTTGAGGCAGCGGTCGATCTCGACGCCGTCGAGCTCGAAGACCACCATCGGTTCCTTGCAGGCGGGGCACATGGCGGAAGCATTATCTAGACTTCCGGAGCTCCTGTCTATTACCGGCGAACGGATCCTGAGGTGAAAGGAATGCGCGGAGGCCGCTGCCCGCCTTCGCACGCCTCGGTCCCGTGCTTCGGCGGGCGGGCCTTCGTTCCCTCCTTTCGGGTCGTCCGCGAAGGCCCGTCCATGACACCAATATCTTTTTGACGCGCGCGCGGCGCGCGCGGATAAACTGGACCTCGAGGAGGCCTGTGGCCCTACAACGATCGAACTGCGCCAACCATCCCGACCGCTACGGCCATGCCGTCTGCATGACCTGCCGGAAGACGGTGTGCCAGGAGTGCGCCACCGAGTGGGACGGCGTCTTCTACTGCTCCTCCTGCCTCGGAGGGCAGCGGCGGGCGTCTGGACGGCGGGCGCCCGTGCTGGGCTGGATCCTCGTGACGCTGGCGGCCGTCGCCCTGTTCTGCATCGGGCCGAAGCTCCTCGTGTGGGCCGCGACGCTGCTGCAGCGGGGCGTCGAGTAGGATGGCGCGCGACCTCTTCTCGCCCGTGGGGATCCTGGACGACATCCACGGGGCGGTCGCCCGCGTCGCCTCGCCCTGGCTCGGCGTCCTCTGGCTCCTGACGATGCCCTACCGCTTCGCCCAGGTCTATTTCGTCCGCGAGCTGATCGACCTCGGCGCGAAGGCGCCCGACTACAGCCTCCATCTCGAGATGCTGGCCTGGATCCTCTTCGCCGCGTTCCTGCCGGCCGTCTTCGGCCGCGCGATCTACGTCCGCGCCTGCCTCCTGGGCCTCCAGTCCGGGACCCGCGTCGGCCGCGAGGCGCTCCGCGTGCCGGGCCCCCAGATGATCAACACCCTCTACGGCGCGCTGCTGGTCGAAGTCCTCTTCGGGCTGACCGTGTGGATGTTCTTCATGATTCCGCTGCTCGCCGCGCCGGCGGGTCTCGTGTACGTCGCCGCCCTTCGCACGGACCGGCCCGGCCTGATCCGTCCCCTCGTCGAGACCGGACGGCTGATGCTCGGGTTCAAGACGATGCTCGGGCTGATGGCCACCTTCCTCGTCGCGCTCCCGGTCGCCTACATCAATCTCTACATGGGGCTCCGGATGGGCCTCTGGGCGGCGACGGCGCTCGGCGGCGACGGCCTGACCCGCTGGGAGCACCTGCTGCGCCCGATCCGCCCGCACTTCGGGCTGATCCCCGGCGAGACGCTGACGATCCTCCTCTGCACGGCCGGCGCCTTCCTCGTGGTCGAGCCGTTCTGGCTTGCGGCGCTGACCGTGTACGCCCACCGCACGAGGCTGCGCCAGAGCGGCGAAGACCTCCAGCTCCGCTTCCGACTGCTGACGGGGGGCCGGTGAACGCGATCGCCGCGATCCTGCTCCTGGCCGCCTCCCAGGAAGGTCCGCTCGACCTGGCCGAGTACCGCGACCGCCTCCGCGCGATCCAGGAGGCGCTGGACCGGAAGGATCTGGACGGCGTCCGCGCCCGCGCCGGCGAGCTCCGGTCGCGCCGCGTGCGTCACGGCGGCGCGGTCTTCGACGCGGATGAAACCGTGCTGGGTCCGCTCGCCGACGGGGCGGCCGACGCCGGGGTCCGGCTCCGAGCGCTGCGCGCCCAGCTGGAGTCGCTGGACGGCGGAGCGCCGCCGGGAGCGCCCGACGGCGCGCTGCTGGAGCGGCTCCGGCTGGAGGAGGAGGAGCTCGCGCGGTCGCCCGACCGGGCGGTGGGCGGTCCCCGCCTCCACGCGCCGGAGGTCCCGCGGAGCTTGTCGGACCGGGTCCTGGAGATCCTGGAGGCCTTTGGAAAGCTGATCGACCGCTTCCTGAAATGGCTGCTCCGGCTCTTCTTCTCGGGCGGCGGCGGGAAGGCGCCCGAAGCGCCGTCGACCCGCTACCTGGTCGCCGGCCTCGTGCTCGCGGTGCTCGGCACGCTCGCCGTCGTCGCGGTCCTCGCGCTGCGCCGCCGCCACCGCGGGCCGGAGCTCGAAGCCCGTTCCGAGGCCCCGGCGAGGAGCGGGGAGGACGACGATCCCCTGTCGCGGTCCGCGACGGAATGGGAGCGCTTTGCGGCGGAGCTCATGAAGAGCGGCCGTTTCCGCGAGGCGATCCGGGCCTGGTACCACGCGCTGCTCGTCAGCCTCTTCCGCGCGGGCGCGCTCCACTACCGCAAGGACCGCACGAACTGGGAGTACGCCTATGCGCTTCCGTCGACCGTCGGCTGGCGCGCGGGCTTCGTGGAAGCCACGCGCACCTTCGAGCAGGAATGGTACGGCCGGCGGGACACCCCGGCCGAGACCGCCGAGATGTACCAGGAGCGCGCGCGGCAGATGCTGGACGCCGTCCACGAGGGGAGGGCGCGATGATCCGCCGTCTGCCCTGGATCGCGGGCGCGCTGTTCCTCGGGGGCCTGCTGGCCTGGCTCTCGCGCGATCCGAAGGTCCGCCGCGAGGCCTTCCGCGACTACTCGATCTACAACTCGTCGGGAAAGGGGCTGTCGCTGGCGTACCGCTATCTCTCGTCCACGGGCCGGGCCGTGGAGGCGCTGGCCCGCCCGGTGGAGCGCGCCTTCCTTCCCGCCGACGGCGTGCTCTTCCGCATCCGGCCGGAGGCGCATCCCGAGAACCTCGAGGAGCCGGACTCGAAGGCGGTCGGGCTCCGTCCCGCCCACGCCTGGGACGAGAAGGATCCCGCGCGCTATGCGTTCTCGGCCGAGGAGGAGGACTGGGTGCGGAACGGCGGCCGGCTCGTCATCGCGATCGACCGCCGCTACGGGCCGATCGACGTGAAGGAGGTTTCCGCCTCCCCGACACGCCGGGTGTTCCCCTCCTGGAGCGGCGTGGAGCGCCTGGATCCGCCCGCGCCCCGCGGGCTGACCGGGCTGCCGCCGGGCGAGGGCGTGAGCGTGTTCGCCGCGGGCGCCGGGGCCGTGGTGTCGCGGCTGCGCCGGGGCCGGGGCGAGATCATCCTGAGCTCCGCGCCGGAGATCTTCCAGAACCGGCTGCTGCCGCGCGCCGACCATCTCGCGCTGCTCGACCGCCTCGCCGGCAGCGGACGCCCCGTCTTCTTCGACGAGTACGTCCACGGCGCGCAGGGAGGGGCGGGGACGGTGGAGATCCTGCGGCAGTGGGGCTTCGGGCCCTTCCTCGTGCTGATCCTGGTCGCGGCGCTCGCCTCCTTCTGGCGCCGGCGCGTCCGCGTGGGGCCGGAGGAGGACGACGCGCGCGAGACCCGCATCGAGGCGGTGGACTTCGTCGACTCCCTCGCGCTGCTCTACCGCCGGATGATGCCGCGCCGCCACGCGCTGACGCTCTACGCAAAGGAGTTCGAGCGGGCGGTCGCCGCGCAGACGGGGCTGCGGGACGCGGCGCTCAAGGCCCGGGTGGCCGACTTCCTGCCGCCGCGCCCCGCCCGCCCGGTCCGCGGGAAGGATCTCCCGGTGCCGGACTTCGAGAAGGAACTGGAACACATCAATCTCGCGTTTCGGAGGCTGAACGATGCCAAGCGTCCCGGAAGTGGGCGGCCGTCTGCAGCAGGTGCGCGGCCAGCTTGACCGCGTGATCCTAGGCCAGGCGAAGGTGAAGGAGCATCTGCTGGTCTGCCTTCTGGCCGGCGGCCACGCGCTGCTCGAAGGCGTGCCCGGCACGGGCAAGACCCTCCTGGGGCTCACGCTCGCGAAGCTCCTGGGCTGCCGCTTCAGGCGCATCCAGTTCACGCCCGACCTGATGCCGGTCGACCTGCTGGGCACCAACGTGTTCAATCCCCAGACCCAGGCCTTCGACTTCCACCCCGGGCCGATCTTCACCGACGTCCTGCTGGCCGACGAAGTGAACCGCACGCCGCCGCGCACGCAGTCGGCGCTGCTCGAGGCGATGCAGGAGAAGGCGGCGACGATCGACGGCACGCGCCATCCGATCTCCGACGTCTTCCTCGTGATCGCCACGCAGAACCCGATCGAGTTCGAGGGGACCTATCCGCTGCCCGAGGCCCAGCGCG
Source organism: Planctomycetota bacterium (assembly GCA_016200125.1). The sequence goes on along the minus strand of JACQFK010000135.1, from coordinate 4,622 downwards.
ACCGCTTCCTGCTCAAGATCGTGATCGACTACCCGAAGGCCGAGGAGGAGGCGGGCATCCTCGAGGCCTACGCGACCGGGAACCGCCTGCACGAGATGCCGGCCGGCTCGCTCCAGGCGGTGCTGCAGAAGGAGGACCTGGTCGCGGCGCGGCAGGCGCTGTCGACGGGCGTCCGGGCCGAGAAGGGGGTCCAGAAGTACATCCTCGACATCGTGCGGGCGACGCGGGGCAACGAGAGCCTGCAGTTCGGCGCCGGCCCGCGCGCCTCGCTGGCGCTGCTCGAGAGCGGCCGCGCGCTCGCGGCGATCCGCGGCCGCGACTTCGTCACGCCCGACGACATCAAGGAGCTGGCGGGCCCGGTGCTCGCCCACCGCGTCAGCCTCGCGCCGGAAGCCGAGATGGAGGGGCTGGCGCTGGAGGACATCCTTCGGCGCATCTTCGAGAAGGTGGAAGTGCCCCGATGACGAAAACCGAAAACCTAAAACCGGGCGAATGTCGAATGAGACCCGGGCCTAGAACCGTCCAGGCGCTCCTGGGGCTCGCGGCCGCGTCGCTGCTCGCGGCGCTGGTCCCGCTTCTCGTCTGGCCGCTCCTGGCGGCCCTGGTCTCGATCCTCGTCCTCATCGCCGCCGAGCGCCGGATGCTCGGCTCGGTGACGGTGACCCACGACGAGCCGCCGGTGCTCGTCCTCTCGCTCGACGAGGAGGAGAAGATCGCGTTCCGGCTGCAGACCGACGCGTCGCGGCCGCTGCGGCTTTCGGTGCGGCGGGTCTGGCCGGACCTCGTGGCGGCGGCGTCGGCGACCTTGTCGGGCGTCTGCCGGCCGGGGGAGTCGCTGCCCCTGGCCTGCTCGCTGCGCGGCGTGCAGCGGGGGACGGCGGCCCTGGAGGGCCCCCACCTGGCGCTGACGTTCTGGGGCTGGGCGGAGCGGCTGGTCTCGCTGCCCTCGCGGAGCGAGCTCAAGGTCCTGCCCAACCTGCGCGCCGTGCGGCGGCTCCACCGGAAGCTGAACGACGTGTTCCTCCGCGGCCTCGGCCAGCGCACCGCGCCGCGGCTGGGGAAGGGGCGCGAGTTCGACCGCCTCCGCGAGTACACGATGAACGACGACTTCCGCGACATCGCGTGGAAGGCGAGCGCGCGGCACCGGAAGCTGATCGTGCGGGAGTTCCGGCTCGACCGCTCCCAGGACGTCCTCGTCTGCGTGGACCGCGGCCACCGCATGGCGGCGCTGACGACGCGGATCCGCCGCGTCGACCACGCGGTGAACGCCGCGGTGCTGATCGCCTACATCTGCAACCGGATGGAGGACCGCGTGGGGATGCTCTCGTTCGGAGCGCAGGTGGACAGCGGCATCCCTCAGGGCCGCGGCGCGTCCCACCTGTCGAAGCTCACGGCCTTCTCGTCCTCGATCCAGTCGGAGTACATCCACACCGACTATCTCGCGCTCGGAGCCCACGTCCGCCGCCGCCTGCGCCGCCGCGCGCTCGTGCTCATCGTGACGACGCTGCCGGAGGCGGGCGAGCAGCAGGCCCTGGTGCGCGCGGTGGGGATGCTGCTGCCGACCCATCTGCCGCTCGTCGTCGTCCTCTCGGACCCCGCGCTGCGGGCGGCGGCGGAGACCCAGCCGGCGGACCACCGCGAGCTCTGCCGCACGCTGGTCGCGCGCGACGTCTGGACCGACCGCCAGAAGATGATGAACGAGCTCCGCCGCCGGGGCGCCTGGGTGATCGACACGGGCCCCGAGGACGCGGGAGTCGAGTCGGTGAACACGTACCTGGAGATCAAGAGGAGACAGCTCATTTGAACTCCCAACTCCAAACTCCCAATAAACTCCCAGAACCCAGCTCCCAGGATGGGGCGGGGGCTTGATGGAGCTGGACGCGTTCATCCGGGAGCGCCGGCCGCGCTGGGACCGCTTCGAGCGGCTGCTCGACGACGTCGAGCGGAATCCGGAGCAGAACCTGGATTCCAAGACGCTGCAGGAACTCGTGCGCCTCTACCGCCAGGCCTGCTCGGACCTGAACCACGCGCGGTCGATCACGGCGCAGCCGCTGCTGCTCGACCGTCTGAACCAGCTCACCGGGCGGGGCTACCGCTTCGTCTACCGCGACGCGCGGCGGATCACGCTCTGGGAGGCGACACGGAGCCTGTTCCTCCACGAGGTGCCCGCCACGTTCCGGCGGGAGCGGCCGGTGGTCGGCGCCGCGGCGGCGGCGATGCTGCTCGGCGCGCTCTTCGGATTCGCCGCGGTCTGGTCCAACCCGCCGCTGGCCGACGACCTCGTCCCCGGGATGTTCCAGACGGAGAGCGCCAAGCGCCGCGTGGAGCAGCTCGAGAAGGCGGACGAGCGGATCAACACCGTCGAGACGGCCGCCGCTTTCGGCGCCTATCTCATGTCCCACAATATCCAGGTCTCCTTCCTCTGCTTCAGCCTGGGGGCGCTGACGATCCTGGGCGGGTATTCGATCCTGTTCTACAACGGGGTGATCCTCGGCGCGGTCGCGGCCCAATACGTTTCGGACGGCGTGGCCACTTTCTTCTTCGCGTGGGTGGGCCCGCACGGGGCGCTGGAGCTGCCGGCGATCATCTTCAGCGGCGCCGCCGGGATCAAGGCGGGACGCGCGCTCCTCCTGCCGGGGAACCTCTCGACGGCGACGTCGGTCCGCCGCGCGTTCCCGGACCTGCGCCGCATGCTGCTGGGGACGGCGGCCATCCTGGTCTTCGCGGGCCTGATCGAGGGCTCCTTCTCCCAGTTCACGAGCAAGACCTTCCCCTACCCGGTGAAGATCGGGGTCGCGATCCTGCTCTTCGTCCTTCTGGTCAGCTATCTGTTCGTGCGGCGGCGGCCGGCGGGAGCGGAAGCCCGATGAGAGCGCTCGAGGATCGTTCCGCGCCCGTCGTCCTGACGCCCGAGCACGTGCCCATCCGCCTGTTCCCGGCCGGGCTGGGAGCGCGCTTCCTCGCCCTGATGGTCGACACGGCGATCCTCTGGGCCCTGACGGCGGCGGTGGCGATGGTCGCCGTGCTCTCGCCGGGGCTCTTCCTCGTCGTGAACTTCCTCCTGCAGTGGGGCTACCACATGTACTTCGAGGTGCGCCACCAGGGGCGCTCGCCCGGCAAGCGCGCCTGCGGGCTCCGCGTGGTCGATTCCCGCGGGCTTCCGATCACCTTCCAGCAGAGTTTCGTGCGCAACGTGGTGCGCGTGCTCGACTTCGCGCCCGCCTTCTACGGGCTGGGGGGACTGGCCTGCCTGATGGACCGGCACCGGCGCCGGCTGGGCGACCTCATCGCCGACACGCTCGTCATCGAGGAGCATCGCGCGGCCGATCCGAGCCGCGCGATCGCCGACGCGCGCCGCTTCAACAGCCTCCAGACGCCGCGCGTGCTGCGGCGGCTCCGCCGGCAGGTGGGGCTCGAGGAGCGGGAGCTGCTGCTGTCGATCGTGCTCCGGGCGGACGCGCTCGACCCGCAGGCGCGCTTCGACCTCTTCGAGGCGGCGGGCGGCTACTACCGGAGGACCCTCGAGATCGACGACCCGCACCTCAGCGGCGAAAACCTCGTGCGCGGCCTGCTCGCCATTCTCTACACGGATCGCTCCTGACGCGCTAAGATTAGGAGTCGATCAGGGGCGGAGGACAGCGCGATGCCGTGCATGAATCATCCCGAAGTGCTGGCCGGTCTTGATTCCTGCACGCGCTGCGCGAAGAGCTTCTGCATCGACTGCCTGGTCGGCCGGAAGTCCGGATGGTTCTGCGCGGCCTGCGACAAGGAGCTCTCCGCGCCGCCGGCCGCGTCGCCGCCTCCTCCTCCTCCGGCTCCCGCCCCCGCGCCCGTCGCGCTGAAGGTCGTCCCCGCCGCCGCGGCCTGCGCCAACCATCCCGACGTGCTGGGCGGGCTCAACCCCTGTTCGAACTGCGAGAAGTCCTTCTGCCCCGACTGCCTCGTGGAGCTGAAGGGCCGCCGCTTCTGCGCGGCCTGCAAGCTCGAAGCGGTGAGGGACATCCAGTCGGGCGTGGACAGCAGCTCCGGGCTGCAGCTCGCCGGCATCGGCGCCCGCTTCCTCGCGCAGTTCATCGACGGCTTCGCGATCAACCTCATCCTCATTCCGCTGATGGTCGTCATGGGCATCGTCATCGCCGCCGTCCGGCCGGGCCCCGACTCGATGGTGATGCCGCTGATCGTCTTCGGATTCTACGGGCTGCTTTTCGCCGCCATCTTCTGCTACCACGGCTTCATGCTGCAGTGGAAGGGCCAGACCCTCGGCAAGATGGCGATGAAGATCAAGGTCGTGACGCCCGAGGGCGGGCCGATCAGCGCCGGGCAGGCCTGGATCCGCGTCCTGGTCTGGTTCCTCCTCCACGGCTGCCTGATCGACTACATCCCCGCCCTCTTCAACAAGGAGAAGATGGCGATCCACGACATGGCGGCGCGGACCCGGGTCGTGAAGATCGGCTGATCCGATGGCTTCCCGCCTGGGCCGCTGGCGCAGCAACTACGCGGGCATGGCCTGCCCGCGCTGCCGGCGCTTCCTCCGCCACGAAACCCTGCAGAGCGGGGAGCAGGCCTGCCCCTCCTGCGGCGGGCTCTTCGAGGCGGTCCGCTTCGATCCGGTCGAGCCGCGC
>JACQFK010000134.1 GCA_016200125.1 Planctomycetota bacterium | reverse complement strand
CCGATGGACGAGGTCGAGCGGCTCTGCGGCAAGATGCACCCGAAGGCGGCGAAGGACCGCCTCGCCCGCGAGATCGTCTCGGGCTACCATCCCGGCAAGGCCGACGCGGCGGCGCAGGAATGGGACAGCAAGTTCTCCAAGGGCGACGTGCCCAAGGAGATGCCGGACCTCGAGGTGCCGCCGGAGATCGGGATCGTCGACCTGGTCATGCTGACCAAGATCCCGCCCTCGAAGAGCGAGGCGAAGCGGCTGATCGAGCAGGGCGGGGTCGAGCTCCAGGGGCAGAAGGTCAGCGACCTGAAAGCCGTCATCAAGGCGAAGGGCGGAGAGGTCCTGCGGGTCGGCAAGAAGCAGAAATACTTCCGGCTGGTCGTGAAGAAGTAGTTCCGCATGTCGAACAGCGATTGGGACCTGGGGCAGAAGCTCGTCGAGCAGGGCGCCTGCTCGCTCGACCAGGTCCGCGAGATCCTGTCGCACCAGGAGCGCATGCGCCAGAGGGGCGCCGTCTCCAAGCCCTTCGCGCGCACGCTGCTGGAGCGGGGCTACGCCCGGCGCGACCAGCTGATCCGCGCGGGCGTGCCGGAGAAGGACCTCCCGCCGCCGGTCGAGGAGAAGCCCGCCGCCGCACCCGCGGCCTCGACTCGCGCGGCGAAACCCCTGCTGATCGCCGCCCTCCTGCTCCTCGGGGTCGGCGGCCTGATCGTCGCGGGCCGCGGCATCGTGACGGGCGAGAAGAAGAATCCCGACCTCGAGCGCCCCCGCGAGGAAGACCTGGCCGCCGCGCGGCAGGCCGAACTCGACGGCATCGTCGAGGCGTCCAAGTCATCGTCCACGTTTGAGAACGCGCCGGAGATCGTCCGGAAGTACGAGTCGTTCAAGTCGCGCGCCGCGGGGACCCAGTGGGAGGTCGAGGCCCACCGGAAGCTCAAGGAGTACCGCGATCGGGCGGAGGTCCACGCGGGCGCGGAGCTGGCCGAGCTCCAGCCCGGGGAGGGGCCGCTCATGGACCAGAAGCGCTGGGGCGAGTTGCTCGCCCACTGGCGGAAGTTCCCCGCGAAGTTCCTCGAGACGACGGACTCGGGGCAGCTCGTGAAGCGGAAGATTCAGGAGGTCTCGCAGAAGCTCCTTGAGGCCTACGCGAAGGGGAAGGCGGAGGTTGAGAAGTTCGCCGACGCGAAGAAGTTCTCGGACGCGCTGGCGGCGGCGAGGTCGCTCGAGATCTCCGCCCCCGCGGAGCGGCGCGACGAGGTGCAGGGCCTGCGCGCGCGGATCGAGCGCGAGAGCCGCGGCGCGGCGGAGCGGACGCGCGTCGAGGTCGCCGACGCCTATTTCAAGGTCGACGGCCCCTTCAAGCAGGCGATGCTGCGGCGCGACGGCTACCGGGCGGCCCTCGCGGTGCGTGAGTTCGTCACCGCGCCCTGGAAGCCGGAACAGAAGCCCTTCGTCACGGTCCGCGGCGTCGACTACGAGGCGCTCCTGGCCGCCTTCGAGCCCTGGGATCCGGAGAAGATCGCGGCGATCTGCGAGGCGGCGATCCCCGAGGTCGACTCTCCCGGGCGGCTGGGCAGCGGCGAGGAGGCGCTCCTGGACCTGCGCAATGCCGCGCTGATGGCGGCCTTCATCCGCGACCAGACGGCGCAGTTCCACGCCGCCACGTCCACGAAGCAGCCCCTCAACCTGCCCGGCCTGGGCGAGGGCTGCTTCGACAAGAAGGAGGGACGCACGGTCTTCGTGACGAAGAACGGGGACATCCTGGATCCCGAGGCCCATCCGCTGACGGACCCGGACCTCGTGGCGCTCGCGATGATGGTGGGGCCCGAGACCGCGGCGATGCACGCCCGGGTCGGGGTGTTTTACTTCTACTCGGCGCCCGACCGGGTCAAGGAGGCCTACGAGCATCTCGCGAAGGCCTACACCCGGGGAGCGCGCGGGGTGAAGCTCTTCCTGGGCGGCCTCGCGGTGGCGGCCGAGGGGGAACTCCGGCGCGAGCTCGAGACCAAGTTCGGCGCCGCGCAGGACCTCTTCAAGTCGCGCAACTGGAAGCAGGCGAAGAAGCTGCTCGGGGACCTGCTCCTCTACGCCGACCACCCTACCACCGTATCGCTGCGGCCGGAGATCGAGAGGATGCTGTTCGAGATGTCCGAGGGGACCGAGAAGGAGAAGCGGCTGGCGGTGCAGTACCTGGGGAAGGTGGAGGCGATGGACGCGTCGACCCTGCGGGTGACCTACGACTTCGAGGGCAACGAGCAGCAGGAGGCCTTCGAGTCGGTGGCGGAGGAGGGGGCGCGCAAGTTCAAGGGCCGCTGGCGGGTGGACCGCGGCGGGATGGAATCCTGGAAGACGCCGCTGCGGGGGGACGTCTCGCTGGAGTACGACCTGACGCCGGTCGAGGAGGCGCAGAACATCGTGCTCGACCTCTACTATCACCGCGGGGCGGCGAATCACTACGCCGTCGTGCTGGGCTTCGACTGGGTGGGGAAGCAGGACGGCGACCGGGACAACAGCGCGGAGGACCGCTTCGGCATGCCGCGGACCTGCGTGATCAAGTATCCGGTGGTGGTGGACAAGTCGCGCTGGACTCTCGGCGATCCCTGGGAGGTCTGGAAGTCGCGGCTGGCGGGGAAGCCGGTCCAGGCCTGGCGTCCCGAGAAGGGGAGGACCTCGCGGATGCGGGTGGAGCGGACGGGATCGTCGCTGCGGCTGCTGGCCGACCGGACCCTCGTCTGGGAGGGCCAGGACGACGAGTACTCGGAGGGGCAGCTGCTCTTCTACAGCGACCGCCGCTGCCGGATCGACAATCTCGTGATAACATTCAAGCCTTAGACAGGGAGGAGCGCATGGCCGAATCTCTCGAGACCCGGGTGGCGCAGCTGGAGGACGATCTCGGCCGTGTCGCGCTGCTGACGCGGGCGATGATGGACGCGATCCTGAAGAAGGGCCTGCTCACCCAGGTCGAGCTCGCGGAGATGAT
>JACQFK010000047.1 GCA_016200125.1 Planctomycetota bacterium | reverse complement strand
CTCGATCCGGAACACGGCGCCGCGCGTGCGTCGGCCGCCGATCGAGATGTACATCGAGCCGTCGGGGGCAACGGCCGCGTCCGTCGGCGCGAAGCCCTCGCTGCCCGTGGGCTCGAGGAACACCTCCGCCCGGGTCGAGTACGAGGCGCCGTTGGGCGCGAGCGGGAAGAACCAGACCCGGCCGAAGGTCCAGTCGAGCGCGAAGAGGCCGCCGCGGTAACGCTCCGGGAAGGCCGTGTGGCGGTAGCAGACGACCCCGGTCGGCGAGCCGCGGCCCACGGGCCAGAGCATGTCGACCGTGTCCGGGTAGTAGTCGCGGTTGGCGAAGCTCCTCAGGTAGCCGGTGAGCCTCCAGCCGTGGTCCAGCCCGTAGCCGACGTGGTAGATCCGCGTGGGCGTGTACCAGGGCAGGAAGTAGTCGCGCTCGCAGTCGCTGTCGTAGGTGAACAGGTCGCCCCAGGCGTTGAAGTCGAAATCGTAGGGATTCCGGAATCCATGGGCGATGACCTCCGATTCCTTGAAGTCGGGGCTATACCTCACGATGCCGCCGGCGCGGGGATTGCGGATCGGCGACTTCCCGGGATCGCTGATGTGATCCTTCCCGATCCTCGCGTCGTTGCCGCCGATCAGGTACCAGGAGCCGTCCGGGCCCTTGCGCATCGCGTGGTGGCCGTGCTCTCCGGTCGCAAAGGTCCCGATCGGCTCCGGAGGTCCGTCCGCCACGCCGTCGCCGTCGGAATCGCGATAGCGCCAGAAGCCGTTGTCCCCCGAGAAGAGGAGGTCTTTGCCGTCGAAGCACATCCCCATCCCGCCGGTCCGCGTCGCCGCGAAGAGCGTCGCCTTGTCGGCCTTTCCGGCGCCCCTGCTGTCTTCGAGGATCCTGATCCAGCCCTGGCTGGTCACCACGACGCGACCCTTGGCGTCGAGCGTCATGGCGTAGATGTCGTTCGCGATGGTGGGGTCGGCGAAGAGGCTGATCTTGAATCCGGGGGCGATCCGCAGGCCCAGGTCCTCGACGGGCTGGAGCTTCTCGGGCTCCTGGGCGAGGCAGAAGGCTATCGCGAGGGGGATCAGCATGTTCATGATGATAGTAGGGTGTCCTGGAACATCAAGTTTGCGACAAGCGTATCAGGGAGATAGGATGGGGCTTCCATTTGAAAGGAACGGTATGAAGCGGATCGTGCTGGGAGGGCTGGCGGCGCTGGCCCTGGTGGGCGTCGGATATGCGGCGGGAGCGAAAACGGAACGGGCGGACCGCTACTTCGAGATGAGGACCTACATCACCAACCCGGGGAAGATGCCGGCGCTCCATGCCCGGTTCCGGGATCACACCGCCAAGCTCTTCGAAAAGCACGGCATGACCAACGTCGGATACTGGTCGCCGGCCACCGGCGAGAACGCCGAGAACACCCTGGTCTACATCCTGGCCTACCCGTCGAAGGAGGCCCGCGAGAAGTCCTGGAAGGAGTTCGCGGACGACGCCGACTGGAAGAAGGCGAAGGCCGAGAGCGAGAAGGAAGGCGCCCTGGTGTCGAAGGTGATCTCCGTCTTCATGAACCCGACGGACTATTCCGCGATCAAGTAGGTCCTCCGGCGTAATATTCTCGGAGGATGCCGATGCGGGGCCTGTGGATTCTGGTCTTCCTGGCGGCGGCTGTGGGACGCCTCCATGCCGCGGTCGACGAGGCGGCGGCGGTCCTCGAGGGCCGCTGCCTCGAGTGCCACCACAAGGCCTCGCCGAAGGGCGGCCTCGATCTCTCCACGCGCGCCGCGCTCCTCCGGGGCGGCGAGACGGGGCCCGCGATCGCCGGCGCCGATCCCGACAAGAGCCTCCTCTGGCTCCTCGCCGCCCGCAAGCAGAAGCCCTTCATGCCCCACAAGCGCGACAAGCTGCCGGACGCCGAGCTGCGCCTGCTCGCCGACTGGATTCGCGCCGGCACCCCCTACTCGCGCGAGCTCAAGCCGCCCGCCGCCCTGCTGAAGCCCAAGGAATTCGCCGTCACCGAGGCCGACCGCAACCACTGGGCCTTCCGCCCCCTGCCGAAGGCCGGGGGCGGGAAGGGCGTCGACGACTTCCTCGATCCGAAGCTCAAGGCCGCCGGCGTCGATCCAGCGCCTGCGGCGTCCCGCGAGACCCTGATCCGTCGCGCCACGCTCGATCTGACGGGCCTGCCGCCCACGACCGCCGAGGTCGACGCCTTCGTCGGCGACACCTCGCCCGACGCCTGGGACAAGGTCCTCGACCGCCTGCTCGCGTCGCCCCGCTACGGCGAGCGCTGGGGCCGCCACTGGCTGGACCTCGCCCGCTACGCCGAGACCGACGGCTTCGAGCACGACGCCGTCCGGCCCCATTCGTGGCGCTACCGCGACTACGTGATCCGCTCGCTGAACGCCGACAAGCCCTACGACCGCTTCATCCGGGAGCAGGTGGCGGGCGATGAGCTCTGGCCCGGCGACCCCGACGCCCTGATCGCCACCGGATTCAACCTGCTGGGCCCCGACATGGTCGACAGCTCCGACCAGGTCCAGCGCCGCCAGCTCACGCTGGGCGACATGACCGACACGACCGCGCTGGTCTTCCTCGGCCTCACGCTCGGCTGCGCCCGCTGCCACGACCACAAGTTCGAGCCGCTCGCGCAGAAGGACTACTACCGCCTCCTCGCGTTCTTCACCCCCGCGTCGTTCCGGCGCGAGACGCCGGTGCCCACCGCCGCGGAGCGGGTGGCCTGCGAGCAGGAGATGAAGGTCTACGAGACCCATCCCCTGGTGAAGGAACTGAAGTCGATCGAGTCGGGCGTGCGCGACAAGCTGCGCGAGAAGAAGCTCGCGAAGGTGACCCCCGAGGGCCGGATGGCCGTCTTGACGCCCCCCGACCAGCGCGACACCCAACAGGCGAACCTGGCGCTCGAGACCGAGCCGCTGCTCGAGGTCAGCGACAAGGAGGTCGAGGCGGCGCTGACGGCCGACGATCGGGCCCGGCGCAAGGCGCTTCTCGAGGAAACAAGGAAGCTGCCGAAGCCGCCGCCGCTGCCCCACGCGATGACGCTCGGACCCGGCAAGCCCGCGAAGACCTTCGTCCTGTTCCGCGGGGAGTACACGCAGCCCGGCGAGGAGGTCGCGCCCGGATTCCCCCTGGTGCTGGGCGGCGCCTCCGCGCCCCCGACCCGGGCCGCGCTCGCCGACTGGATCGCGGGAAACCCGCTCACGGCGCGGGTCATGGCGAACCGGATCTGGCAGCATCACTTCGGCCGCGGGCTGGTGTCCACCCCGAGCGAGTTCGGCTCCCACGGCCAGCCGCCCTCCCACCCGGAGCTCCTCGACTGGCTCGCCTCGGAGTTCGGGGCGCGGGGCTTCAGCCTCAAGGCGATGCACCGCCTCCTGATGCGCTCCGCCGCCTACCAGCGCGCGGTCGGCCCCTTCTCGCCGAAGGATCCGGAGAACCAGCTCTTCGGCCGCATGAACCGGCGCCGTCTGGAGGGCGAGGTGATCCGGGACAGCCTCCTCTTCGTGAGCGGGCGGCTGAATCTGGAGATGGGCGGCCCCGGCGTCTTCCCGCCGGTCCCCACGGACATCCTCAAGGGCTCGAAGGGCTGGACCGCAAGCGCCGATCCGAAGGACCACGCGCGCCGCAGCGTCTACATCTTCAACCGGCGCAACCTGCGCTTCCCCTTCCTCGAGGTTTTCGACGCGCCGGACAGCAACCTCAGCTGCCCGGAGCGGGGCCGGAGCACCACGGCGCCCCAGTCGCTGACCCTGCTCAATGCCGGCGAGGTCATGGCCGCGGCGAAGATCACGGCCGATCGGATTGCGGCCGAGGCGCAGACGCCTGCCGAGCGGGTGACCCTGCTCTACCGGATCGCGCTGGGGCGGCGTCCCTCCGAGCGCGAGCTCGCGCTCGCGGTCGAGTTCCTCGCGAAATCGCCGCTGACGGAGCTCTGCCGCGCGGTGTTCAATCTGAACTCCTTCGTCTATCTGGAGTGACGCCATGGATTGCGGCTGCGGATCGGTCGGGCGGACGTCCTCGAGGCGCGAGTTCCTCGCCAGCGCCGGCGGCGGCTCCGGGATGCTCGCGCTCGCGTCGCTCCTCGACGCTCAGAGCGAGCCCGCGAGCCCCCTGGCTCCGCGCACGACGCACTTCGTCCCCCGGGCGAAGAGCGTCATCTTCCTCTTCATGTCGGGCGGACCGAGCCACGTCGACCTCTTTGACTACAAGCCCGAGCTGATCCGGCTCGCGGGCCAGCCGATCCCCGAGTCCTTCGGGACCTTCAAGACGCGACGCGCCGTGGCGAAGAACAAGCTGATGCCGCCGCGCTGGGCCTTCCGGAAGCACGGCGAGAGCGGCCTGGAGATCTCCGACGCGCTGCCCCACATCGCATCGCTGGCCGACGAGCTCTGCGTGTTCCGCGGCTGCCACGGCGACAGCGTGACCCATCCCGAGTCGGTGTACCTGATGAACACCGGGTCGATCCTCATGGGACGGCCCAGCCTGGGCGCCTGGGCGGCCTACGGACTGGGCACCGAGAACCAGGACATGCCCGCCTTCGTCGTGCTGCCCGACCCCTCCGGCTGGGTGAAGGGCGGGGCGCCGGCCTGGGGGAACGGATACCTCCCCGCCGCCTACCAGGGGACGATCCTGCGCGGCGGCGAGACGCCGATCCTCCACCTGAACAACCCGCCGGGCATCGCGCCGGAGCAGCAGCGCGACACGCTCGACCTCATCAACCGCCTCAACCGCGAGGAGATCCGCCCCGGCGAGGAGGACTCGGAGCTCTCCGCGCGCATCGCGGCCTACGAGCTGGCCTTCCGGATGCAGAGCAGCGCGCAAGCGGTCGTCGACGTCCGCAAGGAGACCGAAGCGACGCGGAAGCTCTACGGCTTGGACGACAAGGTCACCAGCGAGTTCGGTCTGCGCTGCCTGCTCGCGCGGCGCATGGTTGAGCGGGGCGTCCGCTTCGTCCAGCTCTACTGCGGCGACACGAACGGCTGGGACGGCCACTCCGACGTCGAGGGCAACCACGGCAAGCTCTGCGCCGCGAGCGACAAGCCCGTGGCCGGGCTGCTGCGTGATCTCCGGTCGCGCGGCCTGCTCGACGATACCCTCGTCGTCTGGGGCGGCGAGTTCGGGCGCACGCCGATGACCGAGGGCTCGAACGGCCGCGACCACAACCCGCACGGCTTCTGCATGTGGATGGCCGGCGGCGGCGTGAAGGGCGGGCAGGTGATCGGCGCGACCGACGCGGTGGGCCTCCGCGCCGCGGAGGAGAAGACCCACGTCCACGACCTCCACGCGACGATCCTCCACCTGATGGGGATCGACCACACGAGGCTGACCTACCGGCACCAGGGCCGCGCTCAGCGGCTCACCGACGTCGCAGGCGTCGTCGTCCAGAAGGCGCTCGCGTGACGCCCGCGCTCCTGCTGCTGGCGCTGCTCGCCGCCCCGCAGACAAAAATGGAGCGGGTCCGCGTGGGGCCCGAGGGGAAGGGCTTCCAGCTCGCGGTCTCGGGCCGCCCCTTCACGCCCTGGGGCTTCAACTACGACCACGACGAGAAGGGCCGGCTGATCGAGGACTACTGGGAGTCGGAGTGGCCCAAGGTCGAGGAAGACTTCAAGGAGATGAAGGAGCTCGGCGCGACGGCGGTCCGCATCCATCTCCAGGTGAATCGCTTCATGAAGGCCGCCGATCAGCCGAACGAGAAGGCGCTCGCGCAGCTGGGCAAGCTCCTCGCGCTGGCGGAAGAAACGGGCCTCTATCTCGATCTCACCGGGCTCGGCTGCTACCGGAAGTCGGACACGCCCGCGTGGTACGAGGAGGCCCAGGAGAAGGAGCGCTGGCCGGTCCAGGCCCGCTTCTGGGAGGCCGTCGCCTCGGCCTGCGCCAAGAGCCCCGCGCTGCTCTGCTACAACCTGATGAACGAGCCCGTGAGTCCCGCGGGGCCGGGCAAGGTCTGGCACGGCGGCGAGCCCCTGGGCGGTTACTTCTACGTCGAGAACCTCACCCGGGACCCCGGCAAGCGCTCCCGGGTGGACGTGACGAAGGAATGGATTGCCACGGTATCGGCGGGGATCCGGAAGAACGATCCGGGCCGCCTCGTGACGGCGGGGATGTTCTTCCTCTTCGAAGTGCCCGCGGGGCTGACCCTGGGGCCCGATGCGAAGGCGCTGTCGGAGGGGCTCGACTACCTGAGCGTCCACATGTACCCGAAGGACGCCTCGGTCGAGAACAACCTGAAGCTGCTCGCGACGCTGAAGATCGGCAAGCCGGTGATCATCGAGGAAACCTTCCCGCTGGCCTGCTCGGTGGAGAGTTTCCAGAAGTTCCTTCAGGGCTCGCGCGACACGGCCTCGGGCTGGATCGGCTTCTACTGGGGGAAGACGATCGAGGAATACCGGGCCGGGAAGGACCT
>JACQFK010000133.1 GCA_016200125.1 Planctomycetota bacterium | reverse complement strand
CGCGATGAACGCGGCGGGGCGGAGTTCCCCGTCGGACGCCGCGAGCGCCGCGCCGCGGCCCTCGTCCTGAGCGGAATTACAATTATACAATCCTTCGGGGAGTGCCCCCCGGGCCGGACCCGACGTACTCAACTATATAGAGGGCTCCGATCATGATCCGGCCGGCGTTCCTGGCGCTCGTCGCGGCGGCCGTCTTCCAGGACGGCGGCGCGCTGGCCGGCCCGAAGGAAGGGGTCGTTCCGCTCTTCAACGGGAAGGACTTCAGCGGCCTGACGACCTGGCTCAAGGACACGAAGCGCGAGGATCCCCGCAAGGTCTTCACCGTCCACGACGGGATGATCCACGCCTCGGGCGACGGGATGGGCTACGTGGCGACCGAGAAGGAGTACCGCGACTACCGGCTGGTCGTCGAGTACAAGTGGGGCACGCGCACGGACGGCGGCAAGTACGTGCGCAACTCCGGCGTCCTGCTCCATGCCGGGCCGGACGGCGCCGCGGGGAACGGGGCCTGGGCCCCGTCGCTCGAAGTCCAGCTCGCCCAGGGCTGCGAAGGCGACCTCATCGCGATCCGTGGCAAGGAAGTGCCGGTCACGCTGACCGTCGAGACCGTCCTCGGGCCCGACAAGCGGCCGCGCTGGAAGAAGGGCGGCACGCCGACCGTCCACTCGGGGAAGCAGTTCTGGTGGTCGAACCACGATCCCGACTTCAAGGAGCTCCTCGACACGCGCGGCAGGAACGACGTGGCCAGTCCGCTCGGCGAATGGACCCGCATCGAATGCGTCTGCGAAGGGAAGCGCGTCTCCATCGCCGTGAACGGCACGGTCGTGAACGAAGCCACGGACGTCGCTCCCGCCTCGGGGCGCATCCTGCTTCAGTGCGAGGGCCACGAGGTGTTCTTCCGGAAATTCGAGCTGCATCCGCTGGCGAAGGCGGAGGAGAAGAAACCGTGAACCTCACCCGTCGGGGCTTCCTCCAGGCGGGTGCGGCGGCCGTGTCGAGCCTCGCGATCGCACAGGACGAGAAGAAGAAGGGCCCTCCCACGCAGTTCCAGGTCGGCTGCACGACGCTGCCCTACGGCTCCTTCCCGCTGGACCGGGCGCTCAAGGGCATCCAGTCGGCGGGCTACAAGCACGTCGCGCTCTACACGAACCACAAGGAGGACGGCAAGTCCGTCCCCGTGATCGCGCCCGACGATCCGCCGGAGAAGGCCAAGGAGGTCGGCAAGCGCTGCCGCGACCTGGGGCTCGAGCCGGCCTTCATGTTCTCCGGCATCTATCCCGAGGCCAAGAACGGCCTGGAAGTGCTGACCCAGCGGCTCAAGCAGGCGGGCGCGGGAAGGATCGCGCAGGTGCTCACCTTCGGCCACACGAAGGGCGGCAACCGCGCGCTCTGGATCGAGCGCTTCAAGCAGCTCGGGCCGATCGCGCGCGACCAGGGCGTGCTGCTCGTCGTGAAGCAGCACGGCGGCGAAACCGGCACCGGAACCGCCTGCGCCGAGATCACCCGCGAGGTGGCCGACGAGGGCGTGAAGGTCAACTTCGACGCGGGCAACGTGCTCGACTATCTGAACGTCGATCCCATCCCGGACCTCAAGGCCTGCGCCGACGAGGTCCGCAGCTTCTGCATCAAGGACCATCGCAATTTCCCCAAGAGCCAGGACTGCGGGCCGGGGCTGGGCGAGATCGACCACTACAAGCTGTTGCACGCGGTGGCCTGGACCGGGCGGCCGATGCCGCTCTGCTGCGAGAACATCTTCGCGCCGCTGGTCGAGCGCCCCAGGGATCCCGAGGGGGTGGACGCGCTGGCCCGCCGCGCCCGCGAGTTCCTCGAGACGGTCATCAAAGGTCTGCAGGGTTAGGAGACGAGAGCCATGACGACCCGGCGCGAATTCATGAAGAGCGCGGCCGCAACCACCGCCGCCCTGGCCGTCCAGGCGCCGCTGGTCCATGCCGCCGGCAGCGACGTCCTCAAGGTCGGTCTCATCGGCTGCGGAGGCCGGGGCACGGGCGCTGCCGAGCAGGCGCTCAACGCCGACCCGAACGTCAGGCTGGTCGCCCTGGGGGACGCCTTCCCCGACCGGCTCCAGTCGAGCCTGAAGATCCTCAAGTCGTCCCACCCGGACAAGGTCGGGGTGAAGGAGGAGCACTGCCACGTCGGGTTCGACGCCTACAAGGAGGTCATCGCGGCGAGCGACGTCGTGCTCCTCTGCACGCCGCCCCATTTCCGCCCCCTGCACCTGAAGGCGGCGGTCGAGGCCGGCAAGCACGTGTTCGCCGAGAAGCCCGTGGCCGTCGACGGCCCGGGCGTCCGCTCGGTCCTCGCGAGCTGCGAGGAGGCGAAGAAGAAGTCGCTCTCTGTGGTGTCGGGCCTCTGCCTCCGCTACTCGACGGGCTTCCGCGAGATGATGAAGCGGATCCACGACGGCGAGATCGGCGAGCTGGTGGCGCTGCAGGCCAACGACTACCGAAGCGGCCGCTGGGCGAAGCCCCGGAAGCCGGAGTGGAGCGACATGCTCTACCACATGCGCAACTGGTACAACTTCACCTGGCTCTCCGGCGACTTCAACGTCGAGCAGCACGTCCACTACCTCGACGTCTGCGCCTGGGCGATGCAGGACCAGTATCCCGTCCGGGCGATCGGCATGGGCGGGCGGCAGGTGCTCACCGAGCCCGAGTACGGCAACATCTACGACCACTTCTCGATCGTGTACGAATACGCGAGCGGCGCCCGCATGTACAGCAACACGCGGCAGCAGAAGGGCTGCAAGAACGACATGAGCGCCTTCGCGATGGGATCGAAGGGGAAGGCGCTGATCACCGAGGGCCCGCTCCGGATCACCGGCGAGGAGCCCTGGGAGTACCAGGGGAAGGACAAGAGCATCTACCAGGTGGAGCACGACGAGTTCTTCGCGTCGATCCGCAGCGGGAAGCCCATCAACAACGGCGACTACATGGCCAAGAGCACGCTGATGGCCATCATGGGCCGGATGGCCGCCTACACGGGGCAGCAGATCGGCTGGGAGCAGGCGCTGAACTCGAAGGAGGACCTGACGCCCGCCAAGTACGACTGGGACCTGGCGATCGCGGCGCCTCCCGTGGCGATCCCGGGCCAGACCAAGTTCTTCTAGGAATGTGTTGCACCACAAAGCAGAAAGGACACAAAGAAGAACCTTCCGGAGAGGCCTCCCCATGATCTTCTTCGTGACCTTTGTGTCTTTGTGGTGAAGCCGGTCTCTACGAATGCACTTGGACCAACATAGGAACCCATAGGAGACCCACCCGTGACCCTTCTCACCCGGGCCGCGCTGTTGTCGCTGCTGATGGCCTGCTCGGCCCCCGCCGACGCGCGGCCCTCGCCCAAGGGGCGCCCGATCGAGCTCCAGGTGGACGCCTCCGACGCGGCGCGGCGCCTCTTCCACGTCCGGCTGGCGATCCCCTGCGAGCCCGGGCCGCTGACGCTGCTCTATCCCAAGTGGATTCCCGGCGAGCACGGGCCCACCGGCCCGCTGGCCGACATCGCGGGCTTCCGCCTCCAGGCGGGCGGCAAGAGCCTCGCGTGGCGCCGCGACGAGCTGGACCTCTACGCGGTGCATTGCGAGGTCCCCGCGGGCGCGGAGCGGGTGGACGTGATGCTGGACTACGTCCCGCCGCCTCCGGGCACCGAGGGCTTCGTCTCCGCCCAGTCCTCGGCGAAGCTGACGATCTTCCACTGGAACCAGATGCTGGTCTATCCGAAGGGCCGGCCGATGGGCGAGATCGAGTTCCAGGCGGGCCTGACGCTGCCCGAGCACTGGACCTGCTCCTGCGCGCTGCCCGCCGCCTCGTCGTCCCTCCACGGCCGGACCTTCGCGCCGGTCTCCCTGGAGACGCTTGTCGATTCGCCGGTGCTCTGCGGCGCCCATCTGCGCGAGGTTCCGCTCGCGCCGGACCACTGGCTGGTCCTTGCCGCCGACAGCGAGGCGGCGCTCGCGATCCCCGACGAGCTCACGGCCTCCTTCAAGCGGCTGGTGGCGGAGGCCGGTGCGCTCTTCGGCGCGCGCCCCTACCGCTCCTACCGCTTCTTTCTCTCGCTGTCCGACCTGACGCCGCCCTTCTTCCTCGAGCACCACGAGTGCAGCGACAACCGGGCGCCCGAGCGGACCCTGCTCGACGAGACGCTGCAGAAGCGCTGGCTCTTCATCCTCGCCCACGAATACGCCCACTCGTGGAACGGCAAGCACCGCCGGCCGGCCGACATGGTGAAGCCGGACTTCCAGGAGGCGATCGCCACGCGGATGCTCTGGGTCTACGAGGGGCTCACCGAGTACCTCGGCTGCCTCCTCACGGCCCGCAGCGGCCTCTGGACCCCCGACCAGTTCCGGGACAATCTCGCCCTCGCCGCCGACGGCCTGGCCAACCAGAAGGGGCGGACCTGGCGGCCGCTGGAGGACACGACGCGGGCGGCCCCGGTCCTCTACAGCGCGAGGAGCGACTGGGCCTCCTGGCGCCGCGGCGTGGACTTCTACAATGAGGGCCTGCTGATCTGGCTAGAGGCGGACGCGATGATCCGCCAGGCGACGAAGGGAAAAGCGTCGCTTGACGATTTCTGCCGCCGCTTCCACGGCGCCGCGGGCGGCAAGCCCTCGGTGAAGCCCTACTCGCTCGACGAGCTCGCGGAGGCGCTGGCCGCCGTCGCGCCCCTCGATTGGAAGAAGCACCTTCTGGAGCGGGTAACTTCGCTGGCGCCCGAGCCTCCGCTCGGCGGCGTCGAGCGCGGCGGATGGAAGCTCGCGGCCGGCCCTTCGCCCTCGGAGATGTACAAGATCCACGAAGGGACGGACAAGGTGGTCGACCTGACGACCTCGATCGGCCTGCTTCTCAAGGAGGACGGGAGCGTCTCCGACATCGTCCCGGAGAAGGCGGCGGACCGCGCTCGCCTCGGCCCCGGGATGAAGCTGGTCGCCGTGAACGGCCGGCGCTGGTCCTCCGATCTCCTCCGCGAGGCGGTCGCGGCCACGAAGGAAGGCAAGCCGCTGGAGCTGCTGGTGGAGAACGGGCAGTTCTTCCGCACCCACGCGCTCGAGTACAAGGAGGGGGCGAAGTATCCGCGGCTGGAGCGGAACGAAGCGGCCCCCGACCTGCTCTCGGAGATCCTCAAGCCGCTGGGGAAGTAGTCAGTCGCGGGCCCGGCCCGCGGTGCGGCCGGGACGCAGCTCGTAGGGGAAGAGCCGGTGCAGCGGCTCCTCAGGCGCGCGGCCGGACGAGGCCCTGAGCAGGATCCGGACGGCCTCCCGGCCCATCTCGAACCAGTCGGCCTGGGCGCAGGCCAGGCCCGCGACCTCCTCTCCGCCGACGCCCATCACGCTGATCTCCTCCGGGACGCGGACGCCGCGGCGCCTGAGCCGCTCGATCGCCAGCTTGGCCAGGGAGTTGTTGAAGCAGATCAGGGCCGTGGGAGCCGGGCGGAGCGACAGGAGCTTCTCGACCAGGGCGTCCGCGCCGGCGGGCGTGATCTCCGTCGAGAACTCCCAGGCGCGGCGGCGGGGGAGCTTCGCGTCGCTCAGCCCCTTCCGGTATCCCGAGGTCCTCCAGGGATTGAGATCGGCGAGGTTCCAGTGGGCGTAGGCGATGCGGCGGTGGCCGAGCTTCGCCAGGTGGGCGACGGCGATGCCGGCGCCCTGCTGCGAATCCTCGCGGACCGTGGAGACGCTCGGCAGGTTGAGCTCGTGGTCCAGGAGGACCAGCGGCAGGCCCAGGCCGAGGGTCTGCCGGACAAGCTTCTCCTCGCCGAAAGAGGCGAAGATGACCCCCCGGAGCGGAGCCTCGTGGGCGAGCTCGCCGATCGCGGCGTCCATCTCCGTGTGCGGCGCGTGGTGGACGACCAGGCGGCAGCCCGCGCGGCCGGCCTCGCGCGTCGCCCCCTGCAGCATGAGGCCGCTCGTCGCGCGCGTCACCGCGTCGTCCTCCCGGTTCAGCGACGGGTAGCCGGCCTGCAGGTAGCCCAGCAGGGTGGAGCGGCCGGCGGTCTTCTTCAGGGTCAGGGCCGGGGGCGTGATCAGGGTGCCCTTGCGGCGGTACTTCACCAGGAGCCCCTCGCGCTGGAGGTTCTCCTGCGCGAGCCGCACGGTCTCCCGGCTCACCCCCAGCTGCTCCGCGAGCTCCGCCGCCGCGGGGAGCCGGTTGCCCCTGAACTCGCCGCGGGCGATCGCCTCGCGCAGCACCTGCTCCGTCCGGCTGAGGAGCGACTGGGGACGCGCCAGGCGGCCGAGACCGGGGGGGCGCTGCTTCGGGCTCATCGATTTACAATTATACAATCCTTCGGCGAATCCCGGGGAAAGAAGCGCCCGGGACGGGTTCCGGTATCGTAGACAGGACGCTTCAAGGAGGGCGCGGATGAGCCTGGCGCGGGCGGGCGGTGTGATCCTGGGACTCCTCCTCGCGGGCGCGGACGCCCGCGGAGGGGACGAGCCCTCGCTCCGCTCGGTCATCGACCGCGACATCGAGGCCCACCTGCAGCGGCTCGGCGTGTCGCCGGCCCCCCTGGCCGACGACGCGACCTTCCTGCGGCGGGTGATGCTCGATCTTGCCGGCAGCATCCCCGCGGCCGACGAAGTGGAGCGCTTCCTCGCCGACGCCGACCCGGCGAAGCGCTCGAAGGTTGTCGACCGCCTGCTCGAGGATCCGCGCGCGGCAGCGCACCAGGCGGCCCAGTGGGACCTGGCGCTCTTCGGCCGCTCGCCGGCCAGCAGCGAGGTGCGCAAGCGCGACTCGTTCCAGAAGTGGCTGACGGAGCAGTTCGCGAAGAACGTCCCCTACGACCGCTGGGTGCTCGACCTGCTGATGGCCGAGGGCAACGCGGCCGACCAGGGGGCGCCCTTCTTCCTGGTCCAGTTCCGGGGCCAGCCGCTCGAGACCGCCGAGGCGGTGACCCGGCTCTTCCTGGGCACCCAGATCCGCTGCGCGCGCTGCCACGATCATCCCTCGGACAAGTGGACTCAGAAGGACTTCTACGGCTTCGCCGCGTTCTTCGCCCGCCTGGTCCTGGTGGACGGCGGCGGCAGCGAGGGGAAGAAGAAGTACATGATCGCGGAGAAGTCCAGCGGCGACCTGATGTTCACGGGGCCGGCGAAGGACCAGAAGCCCGGGCAGAAGGGCGAGCCGATCTCGGCGAAGTACCTGGACGGGGCCGTGGTCGAGGAGCCGCCGCTGCCGAAGGACTTCAAGGAGCCGGACCTGAAGAATCCGAAGGGGCCGCTCGCGAAGCCGCTGTTCTCCCGCCGGGAGAAGCTGGCGGCCTGGCTCGTCTCTCCCAGGAATCCCTTCTTCGCCAAGGCCGCGGTGAACCGCGTCTGGACCCAGTTCCTGGGCCGCGGCTTCTACAATCCCGTGGACGACCTGAAGGAAGACGAGCGGGCGACCCATCCCGCCCTCCTCCGGGCACTGCAGGACGATCTCGTCGCGCGGAAATTCGACCTGAAGCTGTTCATCCGCGAGATCGTCAACAGCCGGACCTACCAGCGCGCGTCGGCCGGCGCGCCCGGCGAGGCGCAGGGCGGCTACGAGAAGTTCCACCTGCGGCCTCTCTCGGCCGAGGAGATGATGGCGGCGCTGCGCACGGCGTCCGGCGCCGACGCCCCCTCCGGCGACGGCAAGGCGGCGGCCGTCTCCTCCTCGCTCTCCGAGTACTTCGTCCGCTACATGGGCAACGTGACCGACGGGCGGGGGGAGTTCCAGGGCAGCGTCTCGGAGCGCCTCTTCATGAACAACAGCGGCCAGATCCGGCAGCTCCTTCAGCGCCGGAAGGGGAACCTGGCCGACCAGATCCTCTCGAGCGCCGATCCCTGGGAGGCGCGCATCGACCGGATGTTCCTCTCCGTGCTCGGCCGGCTTCCGCGTGCGCCGGAACGGGAGAAGTTCGTCGCCCACCTGAAGGGGGCGGCGAAGCCCGAGCCGGCCGTGGAAGAGGCGATCTGGGTGCTCGTCAACTGCGGCGAGTTCCGGTTCAACCACTGACGGAGGTCGTATCGTGGATCCTTGTGCGTGCGGCGGAGCGGAACACGTCTCCCGCCGGTCGTTCCTGAAGGGGACGATCGTCGGCGCGGGCGGCCTGGCCGTCGCGAACTGGGGCTCGCTCTTCAACTCGGAGACGATCGCCCAGGAGGCGCGGAAGCAGGGCCGGAAATGCATCCTGCTCTGGATGGCCGGCGGCGCGAGCCACCTCGACACCTTCGACATGAAGCCCGGCCGGGCCATCTCGGGACCCTTCCGGCCGATCTCCACGAACGTCGCCGGCCTCCAGGTCTGCGAATACCTGCCGAAGATCGCCCGCCAGGCGGACAAGCTGGCGGTGGTCCGGAGCATGTCGACCTCCGATCCCGAGCATGCCGGCGGGACCTACCTCATGCACACCGGCTACCGCAAGGAAGGCGCGCTGACCCATCCGGAGATCGGCGGCATGGTGGCGAAGTACCTCGGCGACCCGGGCGCGGACCTGCCCAGCTTCATCCAGCTCGGCGCCGGCGGAGGCGAATCGAGCCCCGTCGCGGGCGCGGGATACCTGGGACCCCTCTACCAGCCCTTCAAGCTCGGGGGCGAGGGCCGCATGCCGGAGAATACGAGCCCCTACGTCCAGGCCGACGCCGACCGGCGCCGGAACGACCTCCTCAAGTTCATGGACGAGGAGTTCGCGCGCGAGCACCAGGAGCAGGCGCTCAAGGCCTACCGCGAGGCCGACGAGAAATCGCGGCGCCTGCTGAAGGCGAAGGGCGCCTTCGACATCGGCGGCGAGTGGGCGAAGTACAAGGACCGCTACGGGGACTCCTCCTTCGGCCGGAACTGCCTCATGGCGCGCCGCCTGATCGAGTCGGGCGTTCCTTTCGTCGAGGTCGAGCAGCAGAACTACGACAGCCACGCGGACAACTTCGAGTGGCACAAGGCGCTCCTGCCGCCGCTCGACCAGGCCTGGGCCGCGCTCCTGCAGGACCTGGGCGAACGGGGCCTGCTCCAGGACACGCTGGTCGTCTGGATGGGCGAATTCGGCCGGACGCCGACCATCAACAACCGGGCCGGACGCGACCACTACGCGAAAGCCTGGACGGTGGTGCTCGCCGGCGGCGGAGTGAAGGGCGGCATCGTCCACGGCTCCACCGACGAGGACGGCCGAAACGTCAAGGAGAAGCCCGTCTCCTCGGCCGATCTCTTCGCGACGGTCTATACCACCCTGGGGATGAATCCCCGGGTGAAGCACTTCGTGGGGACGCGGCCCATCTGGGCCACGCCCGAGGATGCGTCGGTCCTGCGCGACATTCTGGCCTGATCGGTGATGAAGCCATGAGCCGTTTCGAGAAGGCGACGCCGGCCTGGACGATCCCCTGGGACGACGCGGCCGTCACCGCCGTGGCGTTCCTCGGGTCCGCGCGCAAGCTGGCGGCGGGAAACGAGCTGGGTCAGATCACCCTTTTCGATCTCGCGGAGAAGCCGGACGGGCCCGCGCCCCTGCCGGTCCGGCGCCTCGAAGGCCATACCAACGCCGTCACGTCGCTCGCGGCGCTTCCGGGGACCGGCGCCCTCGTCTCCGCGAGCTACGACCATACGATCCGCTGGTGGGATCTCCAGGCGCCCGCCGAAGGGACCATGACGATCGTGCTGGATCGCAAGGCGCGGGAGGCCGCCGCGAAGAAAGCCGGGAAGGGCGGGGGCGAAGTCCCCGGCGTGTGCGTCGAGCTCCAGAAGAAGGCCCGGGCCCTGGAGGCCCACCAGGAATGGGTTCGGTCGATTTCGATCGGAAGCGAAGGAAGGCAGTTGTTGAGCGGGGATGACCAGGGGCTGGCGATCCTCTGGGACGCCGCGTCGGCGGGCGAAGTCCGGCGCTTCCAGTCGCCCGGCTGGCTGCGCGCCGTCGCGCTGTCGGCCGACGGCCGGCTCGCCGCCACCTGCGAATTCACGCCGAGGTACGGGGGATTCGCGAATGCGATCAAGCTCTGGGACGCCGCCACGGGAACCCTGAAGCTCGACCTCGGGAAGGAGCTCAAGAAGGGAGACCGCGTCACCGGCATGGCGGCGGCCGCCTTCTCCCCGGACGGGAAGCTGCTCGCGCTGGGGCAGGGCGGCGAAGTCGAGGGCGGCAAGGGCAAGGTCACGCTCGTGGACCCCGAGACCGGAAAGAAGACCCAGGAGCTGGCCGGGCACGAGTACGGGATCACGAGTCTCGTCTTCAGCCCCGACGGGACGCTCCTGGCGAGCGGCGGGCGGGACACCCAGGTCCGGCTCTGGAGCATCCCCGACGGCAAGCTCCTCCAGGAGCTGGGCAAGCCCCGCGGGGGACAATTCAAGGATTGGATCCACGCGACGGCCTTCTCCCCGGACGGGAGCCGGCTCGCCGCGGCGGACATGGCGGGACAGATTCACCTCTGGTCCCTGGTTTGATCGGCAGTCCCCTGACAGGAGATCGACTCCGATGCGCACGACCCTGGCGTTCCTTTCTCTGGTCCTCGTCGCGGCCGGACCCGCCCCCTCCGAGGGGATCAAGGTCACGACCGACCGCACGGTCGACACCAGCTCGCTCGACTCGATCGTGAAGGACGTGTTCCGGCTCGCCGGCGCGAAGACCAACGACGAGAAGGCGATCGCGATCCACACCTGGCTCCACCACGCGATCTTCCACAACGCCTACCCGGTCGAGAAGTCGCCCCAGTCGGTCGGCCCGCTCAAGGCGATCCGCGTGTACGGCTGGGGCCTCTGCGGCGGCCAGCACACCGTGCTCAAGGCGCTCTTCGAGACCGCGGGCTGGAAGGTGCGCTACCGCGGCTGGGACGGCCACACCACCATCGAGGTGATGTACGACGAGCGCTGGCACTACTTCGACGTCTTCCTCAAGTGCTACTACTGGACCAAGGACAAGAAGACGATCGCCGGGCAGGACGACATCAACGCCGATCCGTCGATCGTGCTCGACGCGGAGAAGGAAGGCCGCGTGCCGAAGGACCACTACCTCTGCTGCGGCGACGAGGCCAAGGGCGTCGTCGAGGGCTGCAAGACCTCGAAGCCCCTGCCGGTTTCGAAGCCCGAGGAGGGCTGGGCCTCGGTGACGGGCCGCGACAAGGGCTACGCCGCCGAGCTGAATCTGCCCTCGGGGGCCTCGCTGCGCCTGGAGTGGAAGGGCGAGGCGGGCCAGATCGCCGTCAACGGCCAGGGCAGGCACACCTGCGGAACGAAGGACTTCCGCTCGGACAAGGATCTGGGCCCGGTCCTCGAACACTACGGCCCGCGCAACCATTCGAACGGGAGGCTGACCTACGCGCCGGACTTCGCCCGCGGCTCCGACGTCGCCGACGTCCAGCTCACGGGCGCCGAGGCGAAGGGCGGGAAGCTCGTCGCGTCCTCCGGGCAGGGCGCGGCGCTCTTCAAGCTGGCGCTCCCCTACGTCTACGTCGCGGGCCAGCTCGAGGCGGGCTTCGACGGCGACGGGAAGCTGTCGATCTCGGTCGACGGCGGCAAGAGCTGGATGCCCGCCGCGGCCGGCGACGTCTCGGCCTCGATCAAGCAGCGCTACGACGTGCAGATCAAGGCGGAGTTCGCCGGGGCGCTGACGAAGCTGCGCTTCGAGGGCGTCGTGGAGCACAACCGCTCCGCGCAGCCCTACCTGCTCAACGGCAAGAACCAGATCACGGTCCTGCCGGGGAAGTTCGCCAAGGACGCGCTGCTCGCGGTGACCTACGGGTACCAGGAGGCCACGGCGCCGGACCCCGCGAAGCGCAACCGCTTCGAGGACCAGGGCATCAGCTACGCCCCCGCGAAGACCGCGACGCACGAGGGCGCCGCCACGTCCTGGACGATCGAGGTGGGCGGCAACACGCCGCCGAAGATGCTCTACCTGGAGTACGCGGTCCGGGGAAAGTAGCCCGCGGCCGGAGGGGACTTTTCAAGTGGTCTGACCAGTTTCGCCTCCTCCGGGCGTAAGAAAAGTGTGAGCCGGGTCAGCGCGTTCCAGGAAGTCGACGACGCCGTTCTGGTGTCGCGCTGCCTCTCGCGCGAGCAGGGGGCCTGGGATGCCTTCCTCCGCCGGCACGCCTCCTTCGTCCAGGCCGAGTCCCGCCGCCAGCTCCTCCGCTACCAGGGGAGGGCGGAGCCGGCCGACGTGGACGACGCCTGCCAGGAGCTCTTCTCGCTCCTCGTGAAGGACGGGGCGCGGGTCCTCCGCCAGTTCCGCAGCGAGTCCTCCCTGTCGACCTGGCTGGCCCATGTCGCGCGGAGCGTCTGCCGGCAGCTCTCCCAGCGCCGCAGGACCTTCGAGCTGTCCCCGGAGGAGCCGGTCTCCCTGCCGCCTCCGGAAGCGGCGCTGCCGCCGGAAGGGCTGGCGGAGGCGCTCGCCCGCCTTCCCGCGAGGGACCAGAAGCTGCTCCGGCTGTTCTTCAGCGAAGGGAAGAAGTACCGCGAGATCGCCCAGGCGCTGGGGATCTCCATCAACTCCGTCGGCCCGCTCCTGGCCAGGGCCATTGCTGCGACCCGGCGGCATCTCGCGCCGTAGTCCGGATTCTGTTTTCCTGTACGAAACGCCCCCGCCCCCTCTCTATCCTCGCGGATGAGATGCCCCGACCTGGAATCCTGGACCGCCTTCTACGGCGGCGAGACTTCGGAGCGCGAGACCGAGCGGCTCTCCGATCATCTCCAGGACTGCGAACGCTGCCGGAGGGAGTTCGACCAGCTCTGCGGCCTGGGCGCGGCGATGAGGGGCGCGCTCGTACGGCGTCCCCGTGCCGTCCGCCCCTCGCGGCCCTCGGCGGTTCCGCTGGCGATCGCGGCCGCCTTCGCGCTCGCCGCCGTCGCTGTGCTCGTCTACCCGAAAGAGAAGCCCGGGCCGACCCCGGTGACGATCGCGCAGACGCCGATCACTATAGTTGAAGCGCCTGCGACTCCGGCGCCTCCCCCGCCCCTTCCGGCGCCGAGACTCCCCGAAGCTCCCACGGCAGCGCGGCCGGAACTGACGCCGCGGCCGGCGCTGCCCGCCCCCGAGATTCCGGCGCCGACTCCGGTTGAAGCGGAGACGCCGGCTCCTCCCGTCGAGGCCCCGGTGAAAGTCGAGCCTGCGGCCACCCGGGTCGTCGAGAAGTCCGAGGCCGTGGCCGCCCTGGAGCGGATCGAGGGCGAGGTCGTCGTGACCGGCCCGGCGGGGCGCGTCCCCGCGCGGTCGAACCAGCCGCTGGAGGCCGGCAGCGGCCTGAGCGCGTCGGGCGCGAGAAGCCGCGCGGTCGTCCGCTTCGCCGACGGCACCCGCGTCGAGCTCGGTGAGAAGACCGTCGTCGCCCAGATCTCCGACCGCGCCGGCGCGAAGGGGGTCGGGAAATGGATCGAAGTGTCCGAAGGCACGGTGACGGTCGACGCCGCGCATCAGCCCGCCGACCGGGCCCTGATCCTCGCCACTCCGCAGGGCGAAGCCCGCGTCGTGGGGACGGTCTTCCGACTGGTCGTGGATCCCGCGGCCACCCGCCTCGAAGTCCTGGAAGGCAAGGTCCGCCTGTCCCGCCCGGGCGCCGCGGTCGACGTCCACGGCGGCTTCGGCGCCACGGCCT
>JACQFK010000132.1 GCA_016200125.1 Planctomycetota bacterium | reverse complement strand
GCACGCGGTCGCGGGAGCGGATCGGCAGCTTCACGTCGAGGGCCGCGCCGCCGAGGAGGAGGACGATCAGCGTCCGGACCGTGACGATCGTCGCGCGTCTCACGTCCCCTGGCCCTTGGCCAGAGTCAGGTTGTAGAGCCAGAACACGTAGTCATCGTAGTCGCGCCGGGTCCTGAAGTCCAGGCGGCCCCAGTCCCCGGCGGCGCCGCCGCGGAGGCCCTCGTTGAGGACCGCGACGGTGGCGCGATCCATGACCGCGCGGGCCAGGCCGGCGAGGTCCGTGGGAATTTCGGTGCGGCCGTCCTGGTCGATCTGGCGGAGCGGGATGTGGCGGGCGTCGGGGATCCGGTACGCGGTCTTGCGGTTGACGAAGACGTCGAGGAAGGCCTGTCCCTCCAGGCGGGCGGCGACGTAGAGGAACGGGGTGGTCCAGGGGACGGGAACGACCTGGTCGCCGGCGCGAAGGCGGAGGGCGCGCGAGTCCCAGCTGGCCGAGTCGACCGGCGCGGGAGCGGGCGGGAAATTCGCCCGGCTGTGGAGGATGAGGGCGGAGGGGATTCCGAACGTGTGCAGCTCGCGCTGGATGCGGGCGGCGGACTCGCGCGGGATCGACCGGGCGATCAGGCCGTGCGTGACGACGAGCCGGTCGACGACGTCGAAGGGGGATTCGCCCGTGACCGCCGCCACGATCTCGCTGATTTTGGCGACGTCGTTGGTGTCCTCCCGCAGCCGGAGCACGGAGGTGCCGTCGCCGGGTTCGTCCATGTACTCGATGCCGGGATCCTCGGCGACGGGCAGGAAGAGGCGGCGCTTCGGAGGCGCCGTGTCGGGGGATCGCTCCGCGGGCGGGGTGCGGGGCCAGTACTCCATGAGGAGCCGGATGGCGCCGCCGACGGCCGCGCCCGCGGCGAAGCCGCCGATGTGGGCGAGGTAGGCGACGCCGCCGCCGAGGCCCCCGCGGTCGAGCGCGTTGAAGACGACCTGCTGGAGGATCCAGATCCCGATCCAGAGCCAGGCCGGCGTGCGGACGACGTCGGCGTACAGCACGCCGAGCCAGATGAAGGTCTTCACCCGGGCGTGGGGGAAGAAGACGATGTAGGCGCCCATGACGCCGGAGATCGCCCCGGAGGCGCCCAGGGTGGGGATTTCGGAGTGCGAGTTGAAGGCGATGTGGGCCCCGCCGGCGGCGAGGCCGCAGGCGACATAGAAGACGGTGTAGCCGACGTGGCCCAGGCGGTCCTCGACGTTGTCGCCGAAGATCCACAGGAAGAGCATGTTCCCGATCAGGTGGAGCCAGCCCCCGTGGAGAAACATGCTGGTGAAAAGCGTGGGCCATTCCAGGTGGCCGGGGATCATGGTCCAGCGGATAAGGGAGGGGTCGTCGGGCGGTCCGAGGCAGAAGAGGAGGAAGGCGAGGACGTTGGCGCCGATGAGGGCGTAGTTGACGAAGGGTTTCCGCTCGGTCGGGTTCTCGTCGCCGATCGGGATGAACATGCCCGTTAGACTCCGCCCGCCGGATCCCGTGACGCCCGGATTCTATCGCTTGTCGATCGGCACGTACGACAGCCGCAGCGGCCCCGTGTACTCGGCGCGGGGCCGGATGAGCCGGTTGTTCGCCCACTGCTCCATGATGTGGGCCGTCCAGCCCGTGATGCGGCTCATGGCGAAGATCGGGGTGAACAGTTCCAGGGGGATCCCCATGCAGTGGTAGACGGAGGCGGAGTAGAAGTCCACGTTGGGGTAGATCTTCTTCCCCTCCTTCTGCATGTGGTCGAACATCACCTGCTCGACGACGCGGGAAATGTCGTACCACTTGTTCTGCCCGGTGTGCTTGCCGAGCTGCTCGGCGTACTTGCGCAGCACCGTGGCGCGGGGGTCCTCGGTCTTGTAGACGCGATGGCCGAAGCCGGGGATCTTCACCTTGTTCCTGAGGGCGTTGGTGACCCAGGCCTCGGCTTTCGAGGGATCGCCGATCTCGAGGAGGATCTTCATGACCGCCTCGTTCGCGCCGCCGTGGAGCGGGCCCTTCAAGGCGCCGACCGCGGAGGTGACGGACGAGTACATGTCGGACATCGTCGCCGCGGTGACCCGGGCGGCGAAGGTCGACGCGTTCCACTCGTGGTCGGCGTGGAGGATGAGGCAGACGTCGAAGATCTTCTCGAAGAGGGGCTCGGGCTCCTTGCCGAAGAGCGTGTAGAGGAAGTTGTAGGCGACCGACTTGCCCGGGATCGGCAGGATCGGCTCGCTGCCGTTCCGGAGCCGCTCGTGGGCGGTGACGATCGATCCGATGCGGTTCGTCAGGCGGATGGCCTTGCGAAGCACGGCCTCGCGCGACGTGTTGCCGCTATCGGGGTCGTAGTGGCCGAGGGACGAGATCGCGGTCCGCAGCACCTCCATGGGCGTCGCGGCGCGGGGGAAGAGCCGCAGGAGCATGTTGACCTGGTAGGGCAGCTCCGTGGATTCCTTGCAGATCTTCAGGTAGGCGTCGTTCTCCTTCCGCGTGGGCAGATGCTCGTACCAGAGGAGGAACGCGGTCTCGGCGAAGGTGGAGTTCTCCGCGAGGTCCTGGATGTCGTAGCCGCGATAAAGGAGGCGCCCCTCGATGCCGTCGACGAGGCAGACGCTCGAGGTGCCCGCGACGACGTCCTCGAGTCCCGCCTTGAACTTGGCGGTATCGGGCTTGGCGGGGTCTGCGCCTCCGGTTGCGGTTGCGGCCATGTTCGCTTCCTAATTGAGTGAGCCCAGGCGCCGACTCTCGATGCGCGGCCGAGGGGGAGTGGCGGGAGCGCATGGGAATCGAACCCACCTACCAGCTTGTGGCCGGTACCACGGGTTTGAAGCCCGGGGAGCCCACCAGGTGCCCTTCCGCTCCCCCGGCGCCTTCGCGCGCTATTCCCACCCTTTTAACAGACTGAGTGCCGGAAAATTCTCCCCGTCGCTATCTTCGACGCGACCCAGATTCTTGTCAAGCGGAATC
>JACQFK010000131.1 GCA_016200125.1 Planctomycetota bacterium | reverse complement strand
CAGCTGCCCGCCGACGTCGTCGAGGCCGAGAAGGCGAAGTACGCCAACGACATCAAGGGCAAGCCGCCCGAGATCGCGGCGAAGATCATCGAAGGCAAGATGGAGAAGAACCTGTACGCCCAGAAGTGCCTCCTGCACATGCCGTACCCCAAGGAGGACGAGTTCAAGGGCAGCTACGGGGACTTCCTGAAGTCCAAGGTCGCCAAGCTGAAGGAGAACATCGTCCTTCGGCGCTTCGTGCGGATGGAAGTCGGCAAATAGGATTGCCGAATCCGCTGGCGACGACCCCCATCTTTTGATTCAATCTCCCTCTATGCCCCCCAAGTACAAGCGCGTGCTGCTCAAGATCAGCGGCGAGGCGTTTTGCAAGGAGGGGAACACCGGCATCGACATCGACGAGGTCCAGTCCATCGCCCGCCAGATCAAGGAGGCCGCGTCGATCGGCACCCAGATCGCGATCGTCGTGGGCGGCGGCAACATCATCCGCGGCAGCGCGATCGCCCGCCACGGCCTGACCCAGGCCACCGGCGACTCGATGGGCATGCTCGCCACGGTCATCAACGCGCTCGCGCTCCAGGACGTCCTCGAGCACGAGCAGCTGCCCACCCGGGTGATGACGGCCCTCTCGGTCCACTCGGTCGCCGAGCCCTACATCCGCCGCCGCGCGGTGCGCCACCTCGAGAAGAACCGCATGGTGATCCTGGCGGCCGGCACCGGCAACCCCCACTTCACGACGGACACGGCCGCGGCCCTGCGGGCCACCGAGCTCGGCTGCGAGGTGCTCCTCAAGGCGTCGAAGGTCGACGGCGTCTACAACGACGACCCGCACAAGAACCCCAAGGCGAAGAAGATCGAGAAGCTCAGCTACCTCGACGTGCTCAACCAGCGGCTCGGCGTGATGGACATCACGGCGATCTCCATGTGCATGGAGCACCGGCTGCCCATCATCGTGTTCAACCTCCGGCGCGAGGGGAACATCCTGAAGGCGGTGAGCGGCGACGCCATCGGCACGATCATCGAGGAGTCCGAGGTCCCGAAGAAGGGGAAGAAATAGCCATGCCCTACGACGACATCGCGCTCGAGGCCGAGGACAAGATGGAGAAGGCGATCGCGGTGCTCTCGGAGGAGCTCCGCGGCGTCCGCACCGGCCGCGCCTCCGCGGGCCTGGTGGACCAGCTCAAGGTCGACGCCTACGGCGCCCCCACGCCGCTCAAGTCGCTCGCGTCGATCACGGTCCCCGAGCCGCGCCTGATCATGGTGAAGCCCTTCGATCCCAGCGTGCTCAACGACATCGTCAAGGCGATCCAGAAGTCCGAGGTGGGCATCACGCCCCAGTCGGACGGCAAGATCATCCGCCTCGCCGTGCCGCCGCTCTCCGAGGAGCGCCGCAAGCAGATGGCGAAGATGGTGAAGGAGTACGGCGAGAAGGCCAAGGTCTCGATCCGCGCCATCCGCCGCGAGGGCAACCAGACCGCGGATGCCGAGGAGAAGTCGAAGTCGATCTCCGAGGACGAGGTCAAGCGCACCCGCGACGAGATCGACCGCCTGACGAAGGAGTACGAAGGGAAAGCCCAGGAAGCCGTGGACAAGAAGACCAAGGAAGTGATGGAAGTCTGATCAGTACCAGGTACCAAGCA
Source organism: Planctomycetota bacterium (assembly GCA_016200125.1). The sequence goes on along the minus strand of JACQFK010000131.1, from coordinate 9,625 downwards.
CCAGGTACCAAGGACCAGGTACGAAGGCCGACTCGCTCCCCCCTCCTGTCCCCCCGCGGGGGACGCTCGCGTCCAGAATCTCCGGCGGCAAAAGGCGGGACTCCCTACGTCTTCTTGCCCCTGGTACGTGGTACCTGGTACTTGGTACCTGAGTTATTCTTTGGGCTTGAGAACGGCCGCGGCCTTCGCCTCGAGCTCCTTCGCCTCCTTCTCCTTGCCGGCCTTGCGGTAGACGGCGGCGGCCTCCTTGCAGAGGTCGGAGAAGTCGCCGTGGCTGATCTGGCCCTGCTTCGGCGGGATGTGCGGCGCGTCGGGCAGCTGCCGGACCTTGTACTTGATCGACTGGTCGTAGAGGGGCGCGGCGTCCTCGTACTTCTCCAGGCCGGCGAGGATCGCGCCCAGCTGGCGCAGCGAGTCGGCGAAGGCCGGGGGCACGAGGCCGGTCTTGCCGCGGCCGATCTTCACCGCGCGGGTCGCGAAGGGCTCGGCCTCCCGGTACATCTTCTGCGCCAGGAAGAGCTCCGCCATGTGGTTGAGCGAGGCCAGGATCCCGGGGTCGTCCACGCCGTAGTAGCCCTCCCGGTGGGCGAGCGACTTGCGCAGCAGCGGGTCGGCCTCCGGGTACTTGCCCTGCGCGATCAGCGAGAGCGCCAGCCGGTCGCCGCTGCCCAGCGTCTCCGGATGATCGGGCCCCAGCATCTTGCGGCGCATTTCGTAGGAGCGGCGCCAGAGCGGCTCCGCGTCCGACTCGCGCTTGGTCGCGCCGTAGATCGTCGCCAGCAGGTCGAAGTGCTTGACCAGGGAGGGGTCCTCGGGGCCGCGCGTCGTCTCGATCTGCCTGACCGTGTCGGTCAGCAGGGCGATCGCCTCGTCGTTGCGCTTCTCCTCGAAGAGGTTCCTCGCCTTCTGGATCACCGGCGGGGGCATCGCGCCGGTCGCCTTCTTCACGTAGTAGACGGCGCCGATCCAGAGGCCGGCGATCGCCCCGAGCAGGATGAGCATCATGACGGCGTACTGCTTCTTCGACTTGGGCTGGAACCAGGGGGTGGCGACGGGGGCGGCGCTCACGGCGACGCCTTCCGGTAGGCGAGATGCAGGAATCCCTCGAGCCCCTCGATCCCCTCCGGACCCTGGGGGACGTTCTCGACCGGCGACACCTGGGGGCCGGGGATGTGCTCGTAGGAGAGGCCGATGTTGCGGAAGCCCTCTCGCTCGATGATCCGGTTGAGCTCGTAGCGGGGATGGGAGCGGTCGAGCGTGCGGTCCGCGGGACTGTCCTGGTAGGCGCGGCCCTCGGTCTCCTCGCCGTTCACGCAGTGAGCGTAGAGCCAGAAGCCCGCGCCGTCAAGGACCTCGAGGCGCCAGGCCTCGCCCAGCTCCTTCGAGAGCCGCAGCGCGAGCGCGTCGTCCGTGTAGCCCCAGCGGTCGCGCGCCTCGTTGTTGTAGTAGCGGAACTCGAAGATGCCGGTCCAGCCGCCCAGGCGCGGCGAGATCCAGTAGAGCCGCATCTGATTCTCGTGCATCTCCTTCATCCGCTTGGGATGGAGCGCGGGCGTCATGACCGCCGGCTCGAAGCCCTTTTCGGCGAGGTGGCGTCCGATGAGCGCCGCCACGCCGGCCGGCTCCGCCTTGACGAAGATGTGCCCGAATCCCACGCCGCCATCATAGGTTGATGAACGGGCTTCGTCACCGGAGAGTTCGTTTTCCTTTCCCGCCGCGGCGAATCGAGGGTAGCCTGAGCCGCGTGACCCTGACGATGGTCCTGGCGGTCGTCATCATCGCGGCCGCCGTCTTCTTCCTGATCCGCGGCTTCGACGTCCGGCTGGTCCTCTTCAGCGCGGGCCTCGCCCTCTGCGCCGCCGCGCTCGATCCGCTCCGGGTCTTCGACGCCTTCCTCTCGTCGATGGTCGACGTCACCTACGTCGGCCCGATCTGCACCGCGATGGCCTTCTCGGCCGTGCTCGCCGCCGGAGGTTGCGACAAGGAGATGGTGCGCCTGCTCATGAAGCCGCTCAAGAAGGTGAACTGGGCCCTCGTCCCCGGCGGCTGCATCGTGGGATTCCTCACCAATTCGGCGATTACCTCCCAGACCGGCTCCGCGGCGGCCGTCGGACCCATCCTCGTCCCGATCCTGGTCGCCGCGGGAGTCTCGCCCGCCGTGGCGGGCGCGGTGCTCGTCCTGGGCTGCTCCGGCGGCGGGAACCTGCTCAACGTGGCCGAGCCGGACTTCCTCGCGATCAAGCGCAACACGGGCGTGGCCCAGGACGCCGTCCTCAAGGCGATGGTCCTCCCCGAATTGATCAGCTTCGCGGTGGCCGTCACGGTCTTCACGATCCTGTTCCGCCCGAGGAAGAGCGAAGCGCCCGCGCCGGAGGTCCAGGCGGCCCTTGGCGAGGAGCCGCCGATCGACCTGGTGAAGGCGCTGCTCCCGCCGCTGCCGGTCCTGCTCCTCATGGCGCTGATGCCGAGGATCGACCACCAGCCCTGGCTTTGGCTGAACGCCCGCTACAAGGACGGCCTGCCGGTCTCCCACGCGATGATCTTCTGCACGATCCTCGCCTTCCTGATCAACCGGAAGGAGATCTCCGCGCAGGCGAAGACCTTCTTCGACGGCATGGGGAAGGCCTACGCCACCATCATCTCGCTCATCATCACCGGCCGCTGCTTCATCGCGGGCATCACGGCGGTCAAGCTGATCGACGTCCTGGTCGGCGTGATCAAGGGCCAGGGCTTCTGGGGCAAGCTGGCGACCGAGGCCTTCCCCTGGGCGACGGCGGTGCTGTCCGGGTCGGGCATCGCCCCCTGCATCAGCTTCTGCGACGCGGTGCTCCCCACGGTCGCGAAGACCGACCCGGCCGGCGCAGTCCACCTGGGCGTGCTGGCGGCCGTCGCGTCGCAGTTCGGCCGCACGATGTCGCCGGTCGCCGCGGTGGTGATGTTCTCCTCGACGCTGGTGAAGGTCTCGCCGGTGGAGATCGTGAAGCGGACCGGCCCGCCGCTGCTGGCCGGCGGCGTCGTCCTCCTCATCCTGATGATGTTCAGGTAGCGCGCTTAGGAACCGCCTCGGGATAGACCAGCAGGACCCGGTCGTCGGTCTCGCGCTTCACGTCGCAGGGCAGGATCGGGCGGGGCTTGCCGAGCCGCGAGATCAGCCAGCCGCCGCCGAGCACGATGCCGATCAGGCCCGCCTTGAGCCAGGCGCCCATTCCGCTGGGGCCGGAGGGGAGCTTGTCCTTCGCCCAGAGGACGAAGATCCCGGCGATCGCGGCCGCCAGCGCCCCGAGCACCAGGAACTCGCCCGCCAGGCCGCGCCAGAAGTGGCGGAGACAGAGGGGGGCGTCGATCGAGAACGACATCTTCCGCCGCCAGTTGAGGTAGGCGAGCACGGGATTGAGCCACTCGAGGATCGAGTTGAGGTTCTGCGACTTCCGCCGCGCGTAGTCGGCGTCCGAGCAGGGGATCGAGCGCCGCGCGAAGGGCCGCGCGCCGCAGACGAGGCAGAAGGGCGCGCCGTCGCCGAAGACCAGCGAACGGCCCGAGAGACCCAGCCTCAGTTCCCCGGACATGGCCCGATTGTATCCGATTTGCTAGACTTTTCAGGATGCGCCGGTCGGAGGTCTTCCTGCTCGCCGTTCTTGCCGGCTGCGCCGGCCCCGCGCAACGCGATCCCGACACGGGATGGATCATCCACCAGGCCCCGAATCCCCGGCCGACCGCCGCCTACCGCTGGCTCGAGGTGATGCTCGAGGCGAGCGCCCGCTGCGTGGACCGCATCGGGGCTCGCCCCACGATCCTGTCCCGCGAGATGGCGGTCGCGGTCACCGCGATGTACGACGCCTGGGCCGCCTACGATGAGGTCGCCGTGGGGACCCGCCTCGGGGGCAAGCTGCGCCGGCCGGCGGCGGAGCGGACGCTCGACCGCAAGGAGAAGGCCATCGCCCACGCGATGCACGCCGCGCTCGTCTGGCTCTATCCCGAGGACCGCGCGTGGATCGACGGTCAGATGCGCGGCGCGGGCTGCGATCCGGCCGACAAGTCCGTCGACCCCGCGACGCCGCAGGGCGTGGGCCATCTTGCCGCCGCCGCGGTCATCGAGTACCGGAAGGACGACGGCGCCAATCAGTTCGGCGGCAAGCCGTATGCGGACACCACGGGGTATCAGCCGAAGAATCCGCCCGACAAGATCCTCGACCCCGACCGCTGGCAGCAGATCCCTTTCGACGACGGGAAGGGCGGGACGATCTTCGTCAACTTCCTCACGCCGCACTGGGGCAGGGTGAAGCCCTTCGCGCTGGAGCGCGGCGACCAGTTCCGGCCCGGGCCCTTTCCCAAGGTCGGCACGGAGCAGCTCAAGAAGGAAGTCGACGAGTGCATCGCCTACAACGGCAACCTCAGCCTCGAGCAGAAAGCGATCGTCGAGTTCATGCGCGACGGGCCGCGGTCCACGGGCCAGTCCGGCCACTGGCTGCGCTTCTCGCAGGACGTCTCGCGGCGCGACGCCTACGATCTCGACCGGGACGTGAAGCTCTTCTTCTGCGTCGCCAACGTCGTCTTCGACGCCTTCATCGCCTGTTGGGAGGCGAAGTACGTCTACGACAGCTCGCGGCCCTGGACGCTGATCCGCCACCTCTACCGCGGGCAGAAGATCGTGGGCTACTTCGGGCCCTGCAAGGGCTTCGCCACGATCCCGGCGGAGCAGTGGCATCCCTACTCGCCCTCGACGTTTGTGACCCCGCCGTTCCCCGGCTATCCGTCGGGCCACAGCACGGCGAGCGCGGCCTCGGCGCGGATGCTGGAGCTCTTCACGGGGAGCGACCGCTACGAGGCCGTCGCGTTGAGGGTCGCCGGCGAGCTGACCGAGGCGAAATGCGGCGTCCCCCAGATGCAGGCGCGGGAGGGGAAGCCGGCGGAGCATCTCCATGCCACGCCCGAGGTGACGCTCAAGCTGCCGACCTTCAGCGCGACGGCGCAGATGGCGGGGATTTCGCGCATCATGGGCGGGTACCATATCCAGGCGGACAACGTCGCGGGCCTGGACCTGGGGCGGAAGGTCGCGGACTGGTGCTGGCCGAAGTGCCAGGCCTATTTTTCGGGGAATGCTCCGTGAGAAAGATCCTGCTGGTGCTGCTGATGTCGGGATGCGCCGAGCCCCAGGTGAACCTGCCGGCGTCTTCGTCGTTCGAAATCCACCTGCGGTCGCGCTCGAAGTCGGGCGAGGCCTCGACGAAGACGGTCTCCTGGGATCCCAAGGAGACGGCCTTCATCATCTGCGACATGTGGGACGACCACTGGTGCAAGGGGGCGGCGCGCCGGGTGGGGGAGCTGGCGGGGCCGATGAACCGGATGATCGCCGACGCCCGCCGCCGCGGCGCGTTCATCCTGCACGCGCCGAGCACCTGCACGGGCTTCTACAAGGACACGCCGGCGCGGAAGCGGGCCCAGCAGGCCCCCGCGGCGCCGTCGCCCGCGCCGCTCTCGGACAAGAGGCGCTGGGGCACGGCCTGGTGCTGGCCCGATCCGGCGCGCGAGCCCGACCTGCCGATCGACGACTCCGACATGGGCTGCGACTGCAAGGCGAAGTGCGCGATCCGCGAGGCCTGGACGCGCGAGATCGCGACGATCGAGATCGACCCGGCCGTGGATGCGGTCGCCGACGACGGCCAGGAGACGGTGAACCTGCTGGCCGAGCGGAAGATCAGGAACGTGGTGCTGCTGGGCGTGCACCTGAACATGTGCGTGCTGGGCCGTCCCTTCGCGATCCGCCAGATGGTGCAGCAGGGACGGAACGTGGCGCTGATCCGCGACATGACGGACACGATGTACAACTCGCAGATGCGCCCGAAGGTGAACCACTTCGCCGGCACGGACCTGGTGGTGGAGCACATCGAGAAGTTCTGGTGCCCGTCGTTCACGAGCGCGGACCTCGTGGGGGGGGCGCCCTTCCGCTTCCAGGAGGACCCGCGCCGCTGATCCCGGCTCTAACCCATCCTTGGAAATCCGACCACCGCCAGGAAGAGAAAGGCCCCGATCACATCCACGAGGATCCCGGCCAGAATTCCCTTGAGATAGGATCCCCTGTTCCCGCGGAAGAAGGCGATCGGGATCGCGACCGCGGCAAGAAGGCCCGCATTGACCCACGTCATCCGAAAGTGGGGGGCATACACGAGAGCGATCGGCGCCGCCATGCCGATGATCGTGCCGCAGAGAAGGGCTATTCTTCCGGATGGGCGAGGCTTGGAGTCGGTCATTGCAGGAGTCTAACTCAATCAAGCAGGATCCATTCGCCATTCGCGTCCGCGGCGAAGAACCGGCGCCGCCGACTCGAGAGTCTGGTTGATGAGAGCGGGATTCCGGCAACGAATCTTGCCCCGAAGGAGAGGGCTCTGTACCATGCTGGCGCCCATCGTGAGGGGGCGTAGCTCAGCGGTAGAGCAACGGTTTTTTAAGCCGTGGGTCGTGGGTTCGATCCCCACCGCCCTCACCATTACTCCTTGTCGTCCCGTCGTTTGCGGCGGGGCGGAGGGGGGCACCCCCCTTGGGGGTGGCTCGAGTGTCCAAAAAGTGTCCATCGGCAACCTCGCAAAGCCGATCGGCTGCCTCATTTCGAAGCTCCGGCGCCATGTGCGCGTAGCGGAGCGTCGTCACGAACGACTTGTGCCCGAGGATCTGCTGGACCGTCTGAAGGGGCACGCCTTTCATCACGAGCCACGACGCGCAGGTGTGCCGAAGGTCGTGGAAGCGTAGATTGTCGATCGACGCCTCTTTGAGAAGCTTCTGCCAGGCGCGCTTGAGCTCGGTGAAGCGATGTCCCGCGCTCTCGCCTTTCTCGCGATGGTAGAAGACGAAGGGACTTTCGATGTGGCGCGGGATGCCCTCGAGGGTCCGGGCCAGGATGGAGTTGATCGGCACGTGCCGAGAGCTGCCCCATTTGCCCTCATGGATCGTGATCACCCGGCCGCCGAGATCCACGTCCGACCACTTGAGGCCCAGGATCTCGTTCCGGCGCATGCCCGTGTGGACGGCGGTGATGATGATGGACTTCATGTCCAGCACTCGCGCCCGCAGACAGGACCGGCGCACTTGCTTGAGCCGCTCGCAGGCCATGAGGATCTCCGCGTACTCCTTGCCCGACAGGTACCGGAGCCGCTTGTTGTTCTCCCGCATGAGCGCGATGCGCGTGGGGAGCGACTCCACGATCTTCGTGTCGGGCAACAGCCGGCCTTTCAGGATGAGATTGTAGAGCCGCTTCAGGACCATGAGGTCGCGGTTGACGGTCCCGGGTTCGACCGTCTGGACCCGGTCGGCCTTGTAGCGCTCGACGTCGGCCGGAGTGACCTGGTCGAGGAAGCTCGTCCCGAAGGCGGCGGTCAAGCTCTCCATGGAACACTTGTACCTCTCGTGTCCGCGGGCGCTGATGTTGACGCGGGCCCACTCGAGGAAGGCTTTCGCCGCGTCCGAGAAGAGGACCCGGGTTTCATGGCGCTCCGGGAAAAACTTCTTCTCGTTCACCTCGGCCTGGCGCTTGGTGAGGAGCTCCTTGGCCAATTTGTAGTTCGTGCCCACCTTCTCGCGCTTGCGCTTCACTGCGCCGCTGGCGTCGCGGACGTAGTAGTCGATCAGGTAGGCGCCGTCCCGCTTGATGATTCCCATATCTAGCTCGCCTCCTTTTCGTGATGCTGTTCGATCCAACGCTTGAGGTCGTCCTTCGAGAACAGGACCCGCTTGCCGATCTTGTAGTGCGGGATCCGGTGGGCCTGGGCCCACGAGTACAGGGTGAACACCGGGATTCCCAGCCAAGCGGAGGCCTCCTTGACGGGGATGAGGAGGCACTCCTTGGCGTCCGCAATCGATTCGATGGCTTTCATTTCTGGTCTCCCCAAGATTCTAAGGTCCGACAGAGAATTGCCTAGCCTTCCGCGCGAATCTACCCGGTTGGATTCAGCTTCTTCCGGACCAGGTGGATGCGCATCCGGACCGTCGACTCGGGAATCTCGAGGATTGCCGACACCTCCCCCTGGCTGTAGCCCTCGATCAGGAGCTCCAGGACCTCCTTCTGCTTGGGCGTGGCCTGATCGAAGAACTTGGGCTTGTCCTCGTCTTCGAGTGCGATGAGAACCTCGGGTTCGGATTTCACCTTCGGGCGCTGACTCCAGATCTCCCCAAGCGCTTTATCCTGGATCCGGCGTCGGCTAAGGATCTGGAAAGCCCGCCAGCGACACGCGCGAAGGAAGTACTGCTTGGGATGGTCCAGGTGTTCTTCCTCGCTCCTGAAGAGCCGAAGGAGGACGTCCTGGACGATGTCGGACGCTGTCTCGTGGTCGAGACCGAAGGAGTTTTGGACATGGCCGACGGCCATGTGGGCGTGCTCCAGAACCTGACTGACTGTGTTGAGACCCATAGATGTTCCTTTCGACAAGAAAACCCAAGGTGGACCCCGAGCGCTCAACTCCGGAGCGCTACAGGCTTCGGCCCCCTCCACGCTGGGCCTTGGCGTGGTACGGCGGGGCTTCTTTAGACCCACATCGAAAACGACAGCCGTCGCGGGCACGGCCTACGCCGCCTCGTGCGAGGCTGGCGCGTGTACAACATCCCTCACCTGGTAAGCAGGATACGGGGGTGCTTCGGTCCGAGGTCTCTCGACCTCGAGACGGGCTACGTGACCCGATCCCAGCTCAGGGCTGGGCATCCAGATCGGGCTTGGCTTTCCCTTCCGGGATGCGCCGGAAGGGTCCCAGGTACTCCATCCCGCACGTCAAAGAACGAGAACTGCCCTACACGGTTATGAACACCAACGACCTGAGAGCGTCAACTAAATCGTCCGGACCTCAAGCCGGACCCACACGCCCCCCTTGGAATAAAGGGACAACTCGGAAAAACCGGACGCCTAATCGCTACGGATTCTGGAAGAAGCTAAGATTACTTACCGCATCATCCCTCCACCCTCCATCGCGGGCGAGGACCCCTCCTCAGGGCATGTAAAATTAACTTGGAGACAAGAAACTCCATATTGTTCATCCATCCAACTTCCATCGCGAGCCAAGAGGCGTTGAGTCAGCACAAGAAATGATCGAAGGCAGAAGGTTCTTCACATTCCTAATCTCAACGAGCTAACGCTGTCCCTCCTCCTCCCATCGCGGGCGAGACCCCCTCTTCATGGCAGGTAAAATGAAATGGGGCCGAAAATAACCGCGTCAGGGCTAGGCAATTCGATTCTGGCTGCTATTTTTGAGATCGGTGGCACGGGAGTTGTTGAGGGACCAGGCATGAAGAACGCAGCATCGGGGTTGAAGGCAGAGGTCAAGCGCTTGCGAAACGAGTGTGATCGTCTCCGCAATGAAGTCAACCTATGGCGTACCCGCTATCTCGAGCTAAAGGCCATCAGACAGGTGAACCGGGGAGTAAATGCCCACCAGCCGGGCCGTAGCAGAAGTGGTAACCCCGAGAGGAATGCGAACTCCCGGCCGACGGGTCGGAAATCCGGGCCTGAACCCACCTAAGATGTCGAATTCAGACACGGTTTTAGAGTCTCCCTTGGGGATAAGCAAACCCCTCGCCTTCGAGGCGACGGGAATTCCCGAGGCTGGTGGACGAAGTGTTCTGGAACCGGAAGGCGTGTTGTAACGAC
>JACQFK010000083.1 GCA_016200125.1 Planctomycetota bacterium | reverse complement strand
TGCGCGCCTTCGTGGCGGGCGGCGCCGAGGTCGCCCTCTGCGCCTCCAACCCGCTCTCGACGCCAGACGACAACGCCGCGTCGCTCGTGGCGGACTACGGTATCGCGACCTACGCGATCCGCGGCGAGGACTCGAAGAGCTACTATAAGCACATCAACCAGGCGCTCGACCTGAAGCCCACGCTGACGCTCGACGACGGCGCGGACCTGGTCACCACGATCCACCAGAAGCGCCCCGAGCTGATGGAAGGCCTCCTCGCCTCCATGGAGGAGACCACCACCGGCGTCATCCGCCTCCGCGCGATGGCGAAGGACGGCGCGCTCAAGATCCCCGTCGTCTCGGTGAACGACGCGCAGACCAAGTTCATGTTCGACAACCGCTACGGCACGGGGCAGTCGACGGTCGACGGCATCATCCGCGCGACCAACGTCCTGCTCGCGGGCCGGACCTTCGTGGTCGCCGGCTACGGCTGGTGCGGCCGGGGCCTCGCCAGCCGCGCGCGCGGCCTGGGCGCCCATGTCGTCGTCACCGAGGTCGAGCCCATCCGCGCCCTCGAGGCGACGATGGACGGCTTCAGCGTGATGCCGATGGCCGACGCCGCGAAGATCGGCGACATCTTCTGCACCGTCACGGGCAACAAGGAGGTCGTGCGCAAGGAGCACTTCCTCGCGATGAAGGACGGCGCGATCGTCGCCAACTCGGGACACTTCAACGTCGAGATCGATCTCGACGCGCTGGCGGCGCTCTCGAAGCAGGTCAAGAAGGCCGTCCGCGAGAACGTGGACGCCTTCATCCTGAAGGACGGCCGGACGATCAACGTCATCGGCGAGGGCCGCCTCGTGAACCTGGCCGCCGCCGAGGGCCATCCCGCCGCGGTGATGGACATGAGCTTCGCGACGCAGGCGCTGATGACCGAGTGGTGCGTGAAGAACAAGTCGCAGCTCAAAGTAGGCGTGATCGACGTGCCCAAGGAGATGGAGCAGGTCATCGCGCGGCTCAAGCTCAAGACGATGGGCGTCGAGATGGATGAGTTGACGCCCGAGCAGAAGAAGTACCTTGCGGGCTGGCAGGAAGGAACCTAAGCAGGGTACCCGGTACCAAGGGCCACCCCTGGTACCTACTCCTGGATGACCATCGTGCGGCCCGCCACATCGCCCAGCCGCTGACGGCGCTTGGTCTTGATCATCAGCGCCAGTCCGAGGATCATGCCGAAGGGCACCTGGGCGTCGAGCAGTCGGGCCAGGTTGCGGATCAGCGCGCCCCGGAACGTGAGCCGCGAGCCGTTCATTTCCGTCACGCGAAGCCCGAGGATCTTCTTGCCCAGCGTCCAGCCGAGCGCCCATTCCATGACGAAGTGATAGGCCATCTCCACGCCGGCGATCACGGCCATCAGGGTCAGGTAGTGGGGGTCGTCCATGTCGTCGAGCGAAACGGCCAGCAGCCCGGCCGCGGCCAGGAAGGCGGGGAAGAGGAGGACCAGGTCCAGGACGTAGGCCATCGCGCGCGGCAGGATCCCCGCCACGGGAGGACCCGGGGGTGGCGGGGAGTCCGCCTTCTCCGACGCGATCCGGCCGCGCTCGCGGAGCAGGGTCAGGCCCAGGAACACGAGGGAGCAGGAGAAGAAGAAGAGCAGGGTGGGGGCGACGGCGCCGGCGATGTTGCGCCAGAGCGGATCGACGGCGATCGAGATGAGCCGCGCCGCCGGTTCGGCCTGCAGCGTCTCCAGCGGGATCGATCCCGTCATGACCGTGGTCGTCCGCGTCACGAAGAAGCGGAGCCGGTCGCCCGTGAGCGCGGCCGCGAGGCCGGTCACCTTGCGGCCGAGGAGGAGGACCGCGTCGCTGAAGGCGATTTTGCGCTGGGCGACGGGGGCCGGGCAGCCCGCGCAGCACTCGAGGCGGAGGGTGACGTACTTGAAGCTGCGGTCGTCGCGGTCGTAAGTGGCGAGGAGGACGCGGCCGCGGGAGAGCGCCGTGTCCCAGTGCTGGACGGCGCCGACGCTGAAGTCGGGCCGGGGCGCGAACGCCGCGCCGTCGAAGACGGCGCTTCTCACGAGGGGGGAGCCGCGCTCGCGCCAGGCGACGAGCGGACCGGCGCTCCCGTCCATCGAGGCCGACAGCCGGTCCACGAGGCCCGACTTGACGATCGGAATCTCGGCGCCCCATTTTCCGTTCTCGCGCCGGCGGGCGACGATCATGCCCTCGTTACAGCCGAAGAGCCAGGCGCCGGCGCGGCCGGGATCGGGGACGGCGCCCAGCACGTCCCACTTCTGGCCGAGGTCGGAGTTGCGGGTGACCCGCCGGTCGGTCATGAGGGAGACGCGGGCGCCGTGGAAGACGGTGATCTCGCGGCCCTCGGGCAGGACGGCGGTGGCGGTGTCGAGGAGGCGGAGGGAGCCCTCGGGCGCCTTCATGGCGGCGTCGAGGATGAGGAGGCGGGAGCCGTCGGCGTCGTCCTGGGTGAGGCAGCGGTGGAGGAGGCAGACGCCGCTTTCGGAGACGGTGGCGCGGGGGTGGCTGACGAACTCGAGGAGCGAGCCGAGGAAGAGCTGGATGAGGAGGAAGGTCATGCTCAGCCAGGCGAAGTGGTAGGCGAGCTTCCGCTTGCGCTCGTAGAAGGGCGAAACGGCGGGGGGCTTCGGCGGCTGGGGCATCGTCTCAGTGATATCCCTTTGCGGGCCAAGTGGAAAGAAGTTAATATCCCGCGCATGAATTTCCAGGCGCCGGAGGGGACGAAGGACATCACGCCCGACCAGGTCGTCCTCTGGAACCGGCTCGAGAAGGCGGCGCGCGACACCTTCGCGAGGTTCGGCTACGAGGAGGTCCGCACGCCGATCTTCGAGTACACGGCGCTCTTCCACAAGTCGAGCGGGGAGACGACGGACATCGTCGAGAAGGAGATGTTCACCTTCGGCGACCCGGAGGACAAGAAGGGGACCTACTCGCTCCGGCCCGAGCTGACGCCCGGGACGATCCGCGCGCTCATCGAGCAGGGGCTCTTCGCCAAGAAGAACTTCTGGAAAGTGTGGTATCTCGGGCCCGCTTTCCGCAAGGAGCGGCCCCAGAAGGGGCGCTACCGGCAGTTCACGCAGATCGGCGTCGAGGCCGTCGGGTCGCCCGATCCGCTCGTGGACGCCGAGACCATGGTCCTCTTCGCGGAGATCCTCAAGGCGGTGGGCGTGACGGCCTGGGAGCTGCGCGTCAACTCGATCGGCTGCGGCGACTGCCGCGACGGCTACCGGCAGGTGCTCAAGGAGGCGATCCGGCCGATCCTGCCCACGCTGGACGAGAACTGCAAGCGGCGCTTCGAGCGCAACGTGTTCCGCATCCTCGACTGCAAGGTCGACGCCGAGAAGACCCAGAACCTGCCGCGCGCCATCGACCACACCTGCCAGAAGTGCAAGGACCACATGGCCGTCGTGGAGAAGGCGCTGCAGGCCTGCGCGGTGCCGTACCGGATCGATCCCCGCATCGTGCGCGGGCTCGACTATTACACGCGGACGGTCTACGAGTTCAGCTCGTCGGCGCTGGGCGCGCAGAACGCGCTGGCGGGCGGCGGGCGCTACGACACGCTCGTGGGCAGCATGGGCGGCCCCGACGTCGGCTCGGTCGGCTTCGCGGCGGGCGTCGAGCGCATCCTGCTCGCGATGGGCGGCGAGGCGGCCGCCCCCCTGCCGGATTTCTACGCGATCGCCGCGGGCGACGTGGCCCGCGAAGAGGTGTTCCGGATCGTCGTCGCGCTGCGCCGGGCCGGCCTTTCGGGCGACCTCGACTTCGAGGCGCGCAGCGTGAAGGCGCAGATGAGGAGCGCAAACAAGTCGGGCGCAAGGTATGCTCTGTTCATCGGCCCGGACGAGGCGGCGAAGGGCGCCGTCAAGCTCAAGGACATGAAGGACGGGACCGAGCAGACGGTGCCGCTCGACGAGGCCGTCCGCAAGCTCCAGGGAGGGAATCCGTGAAAAGAATTGCCGCGCTGATGCTGCTGCTGGCCTCCTGCGCGCAGCCGCCGACGCAGAACGACTACGCGCGCCAGGCGCTGGAGGCGTGGATGAAGTCGGCCATGGCCGGCGACGCCGAGAAGACGGTCGCGGCGTTCTCGGACGCCTACAAGTCGGAGTGGCTCTATCTGCGGCTCCAGGAGAACGACCCGATCGCGCGCCGGTGGCGGGGCGACCTGAGCGGCTCGCCGCGGACGGCGCTCGATCTCTGGTGGGGCGTGGCGCTCAAGCACGGGAACGGACGCGACGAGCCGGCCCAGGCGACCGTGCTCTACCATCCGTCGTTCGTCCAGATGTTCCGCGAGTACTTCATCCGCGAGGCGCAATCCATCCGGGACGGCCTGTCCCGGGCCGAGGTCACCAGCGTCTACGGCGACAACTCGGGCGTCACCGTCGTGGTGAAGAGCTCGCCGGGCGGTCCGCCGGAGCTCTACGGGATGGTCTACGAGCGCGACGGCTGGAAGATCGACAACTACAAGGGCCCGCAGGGCGGGGGCCGGTAGGCCTAGCGGCCGACTTCGAGGCGCTCGCCGAAGCGGCGCGGGATCTGCTTGATCGCGTAGATCTTGTCCATCGTCTTCCGGTAGTCGTACTCCACCCGGCGGAACTCCACCACCTGCGTCTCGGGATCCCAGATCACGTAGCAGGAGCGGGTGTCGCGGTCGCGGGGCTGGCCCACGGAACCGATGTTGACGTAGTACTTGCGCCCGTCGCTGAGCTTCACCTTGTTGGCGAAGGCGCGGGGCGGGTAGAACTTGAAGTCCTCGGTGAAGACGCCGGGCTCGTGCGTGTGGCCGCAGAAGCAGGCGTGCTTGATCATGGAGAAGATCTCCTCCATCTTCTCCTTGTCCTGGACGTCGTGGGGCCGCACGTACTCCTTGGTGCGGTTGCGGGGCGAGGCGTGGAGGTAGGTGACGCCGTCGTCCTCCTTGATGTCGGGCAGGTCGCCCAGGTAATTCCACATCTTGTGGTTCTCTTCCTTGGCGGCCGAGATGTCGTTGAGCTGGTTGCGGGTCCAGTCGATCGCCTGCGCGGCCTCGGGGTTGAAGTCGAGCGCGAGGAAGAGCAGGGCGTCCTCGTGGTTGCCGCGCAGGGAGAAGGACCAGTTGAACGCGTGGCGGATCATCTCGCGCGGGTTGGGCCCGTAGCCGATCAGGTCGCCCAGGCAGAACACGTTCTCGACGCCCTGGGAGTTGATGTCCTTCAGGACCGCTTCGAGCGCCTCGATGTTGGAGTGGAGGTCGGAAATCAGGGCGACCTTCTTGTTACTCATGTGGACCTTAGTCTAGCACGGAGAGGGCGCAAATCAAGGAGGAGAGGATTCGAAGAGCATCGCTTCTACATCCTGCGGAGACCGAGGATTAATTCGACCTCCCCCTTCTCGAGCCCCGTCGCGGCGCAGATGTCAAGGATCTCCTTTCCCGAATCCTGCAGGGAGTAGACCTGGTCGTGGAGGGGATTGGCGGGGCGCGGCGCCGGCGCGGATTTTTCCGCAGACGGGGTTTTCCCGAGCAGCGCTTCGAGCTCGCGCTTCTTCTGGTCGCATTCCAGCAGCAGCTGGTTGAGCATGCGGATCTTGGTGTCGAGCCGGGCGATGTGCTCGCGGGAGAGATCCTGGATCTCCGTGAGCAGCCGCTCGAGCTCTTCGCGAGCGCCGCCAGCGGAGGCGCCGAAGCTGCCGAGCGTCTCCTGCGGCCCGTCGCGCCGGCGGCGGAGGCGGGGGAGGATCACGGCGACGAAGAGCGCCGCGATGATGAGGATGATCCAGAGCGCGCCGACCGTCGCTTTCG
>JACQFK010000119.1 GCA_016200125.1 Planctomycetota bacterium | reverse complement strand
TCCGCTCGCTGGGCCTCGACGGGGGCGTGATGGTGACCGCATCGCACAATCCGCCCGGGGACATCGGCTTCAAGATCTGCCGCGAAAAGGCCTTCCCCATCGGCGAGATGACCGGCCTCATGGAGATCGAAGCGCTCTCCGCCCAGAAGGCGCCGGGCGGCTCGACGATCACGGCGCGCAGCCTGCAGGCCGAGTACCGGACCCACCTGCGGCGCCACCTCGAGAAGGCGCCGAAGCTCAAGATCGCGGTGGACTGCGCCCACGGCGCCGTCGGCGCCCACTTCGACGCCGTCTTCGGCGATCTCCCGGTGGAGTGGCTGCGCCTCTGCTGGGAGCCCGACGGCCGCTTCCCCAGCCACGAGCCCAATCCGCTCAAGGACGAGAACGTGCGCGACCTGCAGGAGGCGATGAAGCGCAGCGGCGCCGACCTGGGCGTCGCCTTCGACGGCGACGGCGACCGCTGCATGTTTTTCGGCCCGGGAGGCCTGAGGATCGGTTGCGACCTCATCACCATCCTCCTGGCGCGCGCGGAGCTGCGCCGCCACCCGGGCGCCGCGATCGTCTACGATCTCCGGTCGAGCCGCGTGGTCCCCGAGGAGATCCGCAAGGCCGGCGGCCGCCCGCTGCGCAACCGCGTCGGCCATTCCTTCATCAAGGAGACGATGAAGACCCAGGACGCCGTGTTCGGCGGCGAGATCTCCGGCCACTTCTACTTCCGCGACCACTACTTCGCGGACTCCGGCATGATGGCGCTCGTGAAGGTGCTCGACCTGCTCGGCCGCGAAGGCCGCCCCATCGACGACCTGCTCGCCCCCCTCCGCCGCACCTCGGCGACCGGCGAGATCAACTTCAAGGTCGCCGACAAGGACGCCATCCTGCGGACGCTCACGCAGGCCTTCAAGGACGGACGAAAGGACACGCTCGACGGGATCACGATCGAGTACGACGACTGGTGGTTCAACGTCCGCGCCTCGAACACGGAGCCCTATTTGCGCTTGAACCTGGAAGCCGGTACCCGCGAACTCCTCGAGGCGAAACGAGCCCAACTCTATCGGATTCTCGGCACGCCGGTCTGATCCCGGTCCGATTCCGTCTTAATGCTTGATGCTGGCCTGATCACGCGTTAGACTTTTGTGGGGTTTCCGGTCGGCCGGTGCGGCCGACGCCCCGCGAGTTTTTTTAGGAGAGGCAGCTACTCCCCGAGCGGGATGTGCAGTTCCGTCCGGCGGTGGTCGCCGGGCGCAGATTACGGTATCCAAGGAGGCAACCCGATGTCGAAGAATCGCAAAGGGTTCACCCTGGTCGAGCTGCTGGTCGTCATCGTCATTATTGGTATTCTTGCAGCTCTTCTTCTGCCAGCCATCACCAGGGCGATCAAGCGTGCGAGGGTGACCTCGTGCGCGAACAACCTCAGACAGCTGTGGACCCTCCAGACGACCTACATGAGCCAGTTCGGCGGCCGCATGAAGGCCATGCCGAGCGCGGAAGGCTCGGCGTTCTGGTCGGCCCTCACCACCACAACGCCTCCCCTCGTCGATCCGACCGAAATGGAAGTCTTCCTCTGCCCCGTGAAGGGCGAGCCGACGGTCGGCGAGATCGACTACTGGGGCCCCGGCGCCAAGGTGAACCGCCTCGCGGGCGGCGATCCGGTCGGCTGCGACGACCCGGACAACCACAAGGAAGGGTCGAGCTCGTCGAGCACCGATGCCAGCGGCAACGTGCTCCGCAAGTCGGGCGACGTGCTCGAACTGACGGGCAACGACTGGAACAACGTCATGAACCCGAGCGGCACGAACGCCGCGCCCAAGAAGTAGCGGACCGCGCAACTTCACGAAGCCCCGGTGGCGACACCGGGGCTTCTTTTTTTCCCCCGAAGACGGCGGGAATCGAACGTCCTCGGAAGCATGAAGAAGTGGATGTTCGGCCTCCCCTCCCTCCTGCTGCTGGCCGCGGGAATCGGCCTGGTTCTCCCGACGGGCGACGAACTCGCCCTCTACAGAGTGGACGACCTCGTCTACATGCTCGACAGTCCCGGGGTGGGAATCAGCCTGGCGACCACCGTCCAGCTCGATCCCATCATCGACGTTCCTCTGATGATGGTCGGCTCGGATCTGGCGGAGAACCTCCGGCTGCTGGTTCCAGGCTCCCGCGATGAAGAGACAGGCCGCACCGTGGAGTTTACCAACGGATGGCTGGCCGTGAGGGCCACCCTCTTCCAGCACGCCGCAGTCCGCGCCGCGCTGGGCGCCTACCGGGTGAGGAACGACGTCGCCGCCTCGAGCATCGACCAGGCGACCCGCGCGAAGGCCGCCCTCTCCGCGGCGCTTTACGGTATGATCACGAGGTGAAACGGGCGGCCCCCCATCTCCTTTTCGCCGGCGTCACCCTCGCCGTCTTCTGGAAGTTCCTCCTCTTCGGCCACACGATGTACGCGATGTCCGCGCTCGAATCGCAGCTCGGACTGCCCCCCCGCGAGCCGCGCGGCTGGTTCTCCTCCGAGTACCGGCACACCCGCATCTCCGACAACGTCGTGGTCCTCGCGGGCCAGCTGAGGCTCTACAACGAGGGGCTCAAAGCGAACGAGCTCCGGCTCTGGAACCCGAATCTGTTCTGCGGTCTTCCGACCTACGCCGACCCGATGCTCCACCCCTTCTATCCGCCGAATCTCCTGCTTCATCGACTGTTCGGACCCGACAGCGCCTACGAGCTGGGCCTCATGCTCCACCTGTTCTTCTCCGGCGTGGCCATGCATCTCCTGCTCCGAGGGCTCGGACGCTCGGCCCTCGCCGCGACCGCTGGCGGGCTCGTCTGGATGCTGGGCGGCTACAACGCCATGTGGTTCTCGACCGGCATCCTCGCCGGGGCCACGGTCTTCGGCCCGCTCGCGCTGCTGGCGATCGTCCGGGGACTCGAAACCCGCGACCGCCGCTGCGCCGCCACCGCGGGGGCCGCGATGGGGCTGGCGATCCTGGGCAGCCATCCCCAGCACGACCTCCTGCTGATC
>JACQFK010000118.1 GCA_016200125.1 Planctomycetota bacterium | reverse complement strand
GAGGCGGGCAAGCAGGCCGCCGCCGCGCGCAAGAAGGTCCTCCGCGGCGAGTTCGACAAGTGGCTCGAGACCGCGAAGGCCGAGGACTGGGACGCCGAGGTCGCCAAGATCGGCGCGCCAGCCTTCCAGCTCCCGCTCGACGCCGAGCCGGCCGAAGGCCTCCTCAACGGCAAGCCGCTCGCGGCGAAGGCAAAGGGGCCGCTCCACTGGGAGGAGAGCGGCCGGCACGGGAAGGCCCTCAAGCTCGACGGCAAGTCGCCCCTCGACCTCGGCACCGAGGTAGGCGCCTACGACAAGGACCTCGCCCGCTCCTACGGCTGCTGGGTGAAGCTGGGCAAGGGCTTCGCGGGCAGCGCCGCGCTGATCGCCCGGATGGACGACGACGACGGCTTCCGCGGCTGGGACCTCTGCGCCCAGGACGGCGAGTTCAGCACCCACCTGGTCCACAAGTGGCAGAACGACGCCATCAAGGTCTCCACCACCGGCAAGACCTGGAAGCCCGAGCAGTGGCAGCACGTCTTCGTCACCTACGACGGCTCCGGCAAGGCCGAGGGCTTCAAGATCTTCGTCGACGGCAAGGAGGCGAAGGTCAAGTTCGACGCCAACACGCTCAAGAGCACGACGAAGACCGAGACCCCGATGCTCGTCGGGGCGCGCAAGAAGAGCCTCCAGCTCAACGGCGCGATGCTGCAGGACATCCGCCTCTACGACCGCAAGCTCGCCGCGGGCGAGGTCCGCCGCCTGGCCTTCCAGGAGAAGGCGAAGGCCCTGCTCGCGAAGCCCGCGGCCGAGCGCAAGCCCAAGGAGAAGGACGACCTCTTCGACGTGACCGCCGACGGCGACGCCGACCTCGCGGCCGCGAACGCGAAGACGGCCGCGCTCGAGGCCGAGCAGAAGGCGATCAAGGACCGCGCCTCCGTGGCCCACGTCATGGAGGAGAAGAAGGGCTCGATGCCCACGGCGAACATCCTCTTCCGCGGCGAGTACGACAAGCCCCGCGACAAGGTCGAGGCCGGCGTCCCCGCCGCGCTCCACGCGATGCCCGCCGACGCGCCCAAGAACCGCCTGGGGCTCGCGAAGTGGATCGTCTCCCCCGACAACGCCCTCACGCCGCGCGTCACGGTCAACCGCTGCTGGCAGGAGATCTTCGGCACCGGCCTCGTGAAGACCGCCGAGGACTTCGGCATCATGGGCGACGCGCCCAGCCATCCCGAGCTGCTCGACTGGCTGGCGGTGGAGTTCCGCGAGAACTGGGACCTGAAGAAGCTCTATCGCCTCCTGCTGACCTCCGCGACCTACCGGCAGGCGCCGGTCGCCACGAAGGACAAGATCGAGAAGGACCCCGCCAACCGGCTCCTCTCGCGCGGGCCGCGCTTCCGCATGGACGCCGAGATGGTCCGCGACTACGCGCTGGCGGCGTCGGCGTCGCTGTCGCCCAAGATCGGCGGCCCCAGCGTGAAGCCCTACCAGCCCGACGGCGTCTGGGACGCGGTCGGCATGCGCGAGAGCAACACGAAGACCTACAAGCGCGACGCGGGCGAGGCGCTCTACCGCCGCAGCCTCTACTGGTTCTGGAAGCGGATGGCGCCGCCTGCCTCGATGGAGATCCTGAACGCGCCGTCGCGCGAGGTGTCCTGCCTGCGCCGCGAGCGGACCAACACGCCCCTGCAGGCGCTCGTCACGCTCAACGACCCGCAGATGATCGAGGCGGCGCGCGCCCTCGCCCAGCTGGCGATGAAGGGCGGCACGGACGACGCGGCCCGCCTGGGGCTGGCCTCCCGACGGGTGCTCGCCCGGACCCTGAATGCGAAGGAGAGCGGCGTCGTCCTCCGCATCAAGGCCGCCCTGCTCGCCCACTACCAGGGGAAGCCCGAGGACGCGAAGGCGCTGCTCGCGGTGGGCGAGTCGAAGGCGGACGCGGCGCTGGACGCGGCCGAGCTGGCCACCTGGACGATGGTCTGCAACCAGCTGCTCAATCTGGACGAAGCCCTGAACAAGTAAGCGAGGACCGCATGGATCTCTTCAACGAGTACGTCCGGACGACCCGCCGCCAGTTCTTCACCGGCGGGGCGAACCTGATGGGCGGCGCGGCGATGGCCTCGCTGATGGGCCGCCTCGCGTCCGCGGGAGACGAGAAGGGCTTCAAGATCGGCTCCCATTTCGTCCCGAAGGCGAAGCAGGTGATCTACCTGCACATGGTCGGCGGCCCCGCGCAGATGGACCTCTTCGACTACAAGCCTCAGATGCAGGCGATGTACGACAAGGACCTCCCGGAATCGATCCGCAACGGCCAGCGGCTGACCACGATGACCTCCGGACAGGCGCGCTTCCCCGTCGCCCCCTCGAAGTTCAAGTTCAACCGCGCGGGCAGGTGCGGGATGACGATCACGGAGCTGCTCCCCCACCTGAGCAAGGTGGCGGACGACATCTGCTGGATCAAGTCGATGCACACGGAGGCGATCAACCACGAGCCGGCGATCTGCTGCATGCAGACCGGCAGCCAGGTGACGGGCCGCCCCTGCCTGGGCTCCTGGGCCTCCTACGGCCTGGGCTCGATGAACGCCAACCTGCCGACCTTCGTGGTGCTGGTGGCGATCCCCTCGAACCGCGAGCAGGAGCAGGCCATCTCCGGCCGGCTCTGGTCCTCGGGCTTCCTCTCGGGCGAGCACGCGGGCGTCTCCTTCCGCAGCGCGGGCGACCCGATCCTCTACATCAACAACCCGCCCGGCGTCCCCGACTCCATCCGCCGCGCGACGCTCGACGGCGTGCGCGAGCTCAACGAGCTGACCTACCAGCAGACGGGCGATCCGGAAGTGCGGACGCGGACGAGCCAGTACGAGATGGCCTTCCGGATGCAGGCCAGCGTCCCCGAGCTCACGGACATCTCGAAGGAGCCCGAGAGCACCTTCAAGCTTTACGGCGAGGACGCGAAGAAGCCCGGCAGCTTCGCCAACACGGTGCTGATGTCGCGACGCCTCGTCGAGCGCGGCGTCCGCTTCGTCCAGGTCTACCACAACAACTGGGACCACCACGGCAACCTCGGCGGCCGCATGCCCTCGCAGTGCAAGGACGTGGACCAGGCCTGCGCCGGCCTGATCAGCGACCTCAAGCAGCGGGGGATGTTCGACGACACGCTCGTCATCTGGGGCGGCGAGTTCGGCCGCACGATCTACTCGCAGGGCGGCCTCTCCAAGGAGAACTACGGCCGCGACCACCACCCGCGCTGCTACTCGATGTGGCTCGCCGGCGCCGGGATCAAGGCGGGGACGGTCTTCGGCGAGACCGACGACTTCAGCTACAACATCGTGAAGGATCCCGTACATATCCGGGATTTCCACGCCACGGTGCTGCACCTGCTGGGCTTCGACCATCAGCGCTTCGCGGTGAAGCACCAGGGCCTGGACACGCGGCTGACGGGCGTCGAGCCCGCAAAGGTCATCCGCGAGCTGCTGGCCTGACTCCTCTTCGCCGCTCTTCGCCATTCGCTTTCGCCCTCCTTTTCTTGTCCGGATTTCGAAAGGCCGTTCGTCATCCCAGCGTTCCTGTAGAACCACCCGAAGAAAGGAGCCTGGAATGGCGGACTATCTCTTCCTGTTCCGCGGCGGGGACGCCGCGATGGCGAAGATGTCGCCGGAGCAGATGCAGCAGCACATGGGGAAATGGATGGCCTGGATCGAGGAGCTTTCGAAGGCCGGGACCTTCAAGGCCGGCGAGCCGCTCGACCCGAAGGGCAAGGTGATCCGGGGCAGGAAGCAGGTCGTCACGGACGGACCCTACGCGGAATCCAAGGACCTGGTGGGCGGCTACCTGATCGTCAAGGCGGCGAGCCTGGCGAAGGCGACGGAGGTCGCCCGGGGCTGCCCGATCTTCGAGAGCGACGGGTCGGTGGAAATCCGGGAAATTCGCGAACTGCACGGATAGAAGGAGAAAGCGATGAAGACGATGCTGGCGATCGGCGTTCTGGCGTTCGCGCTGCAGGGCGAGCGGAAGGCCAACCACTCGTTCGAGCAGCTGAAGAAGCTCGAGGGCAGCTGGGAGAGCGGCGACAAGGAGCACCCCTGCACGGTCACCTACAAGCTGAGCTCCGGCGGCTCGGCCCTCGTCGAGACGATGTCCATGGGCAAGGGCGACATGCTGACGGTCTACTGCCCCGAGGGGGAGGGCCTGGGGATGACCCACTACTGCATGCTCGGCAACCAGCCGCACATGAAGCTGGACCGGGACGGCAAGGCGGGCACGCTCCGCTTCGTCTGCGAGGGCGGAACCAACCTGAAGTGCGCCGCGGACAAGCACATGCACTCGCTCGTCCTCACGATCGTGGATGCCGACCACCTGAAGCAGGACTGGGCGCTGTACGACGGCGGCAAGGAGCAGGCCGTCCACTCGTTCAGCCTCTCGCGCCGGAAGTGACGTCCGGAATCTCCGCGCTGGTCGACCCTCTTTTCCGCCGCGAGGCGGGAAAGATGGTCGCCACGCTGGTCCGGCTCCTGGGGGTCCGGCGTGTCGAGCTCGCCGAGGACGCGGTCCAGGACGCCCTCTGCCGCGCCCTGGAAGTATGGAAGTACCGGGGCGTGCCGGAGAACCCCTCGGCCTGGCTCTTCCAGGCGGCGCGCAACCGCGCCGTGGATCTCCTGCGGCGCGCCGGGACCGGGGACCGCGCGGCCTCCCGGGTTCCGCCGCCCCTGCCCGCGTCGGTGGACGAGGAGGAGATCCGCGACGACCAGCTGCGGATGATGTTCGCCTGCGCCCATCCGGCGCTGCCGCCCGAGGGCCAGGTCGCCGTCATCCTCAAATTCCTCTGCGGCTTCGGCGTCCGAGAGATCGCGGAGGCCTTCCTCAGCTCGCCGGCCGCCGTCGAGAAGCGGCTCGCCCGCGCGAAGCGGTCGATGAAGCGGGCGGCGCTTCCGGAACTCCCGGGCCCGCGCGAGCGGGCCGGCCGTCTGGCCTCCATCCACCAGGCGCTCTACCTCCTGTTCAACGAGGGCTACCACGGCAGCCACCCGGAACGGGCCGTGCGCGAGGAGCTCTGCGCCGAGGCCCTGCGGCTGGCCGCGCTGCTGGCCGATCATCCCTCGACCGCGGCGGCGTCGACTTTCGCCCTTCTCGGCCTGCTCTGCCTCCATGCCGCGCGGCTTCCGTCGCGCGTCGACGACGCGGGTTCGCTCGTCCTCCTCGAGGCGCAGGACCGCTCGAAGTGGAGCCGCCCGCTGATCGAGCGGGGCTTCGCCTTCCTGGATCAATCGGCGGCCGGATCCGGGCTCACGCCGTTTCACCTCGAAGCCGGCATCGCCGCGCTCCACGCGCAGGCCCGCAGCTTCGAGGACACGGACTGGCCCGCGATCCTCAACCTGTACACCCATCTCCACCGTCTCCGGCCGACGCCCATCGTGGCGCTCAATCGCGCCATCGCCCTCGGCCGCGCGATGGGTCCGGAGGAGGGGCTGAAGGAGATAGACCGGATCCGCGCCGGCCGGCGGCTGAGCCGCTATCCCTTCCTCGAAGCGGCCGCGGGCGACCTGCATCAGCGGGCGGGCAGGGTCGGGGAAGCCCGAGCCCGCTTCCGGCGCGCCGTGGAACTGGCCCGCAACGACTCCGAGCGCAACCTCCTCCGGAGCCGCCTCGCCGGACTCTAGCGCCGGCCGGCCGAGTCCACGGAGAGGGCGACGCGGAACCTGCTCCCCTTTCCCGCGCGGCTCCGGAAGGTGAGGTCGCCGCCGTGGTGGTGGATGATCATCGCGCTGATCGACAACCCCAGGCCGAGCCCCCGTCCCGGCGGCTTCGTCGTCGTGAAGGGCTCGAAAATGCGCTTCCTGAGCTCCTCAGGGATGCCGCGGCCCGTGTCGGCGACCTCCGCGGTGACCCGGCCGCCCGACCTCCGCGTCCTCAGCGTGATGGTCCCCGCGCCGTCGATGGCTTCGCCGGCGTTGGCCACGAGGTTCGCGAAGACCTGGCGGATCTGCGTCGCGTGGCAGCGGACTTTGGGGATCCGTCCGAAGTCCTCGACCAGGCGGATGCCGGGACGCCGGTCGCGCCCGGCCTCGGAGGCCGCCTCCGCCATCAGGGCGTTCAGGTCCGCGAAGTCCGCCCGACCGAGGTCCTTCACGAAGTTCCGGAACTGGAGCATGATGGATCTCGCCCGCTCCGCCGACCGCAGGGCGTCGGCCAGCATGGTCCGGGTCCGGGCGCTCCGCGGCGCCGGCCCCTCCCCCGACATCAACTTCAGGTTGCCGTACATGACGTTCAGCGGGTTGTTGAGCTCGTGGGCGACGCCGGAGATCAGCATCCCGATCGAGGCGAATTTCTCGGAGCGGACGAGCTGCGCCTGCGCGCGCTGCAGCTCCTTGTAGGCGCGGGTCGTCTTGGACACCTGGGCCCGCAGCCGCTCCTCCAGGTGCTTGCGCTCGGTGATGTCCCGCGACACCCAGACGACCCGGCGCCGGGCGCCGCGGTCCGTCCGCAGCGGCGAGGTCCGCCCCTCGAAGAAGCGCCGCCCCGCCGGGACGTCCAGCGAGTATTCCAGGACCTGCGACTTCCCCGTCCGCAGCGTCTGCCGGACGGTGCGGAGGAAGAGGTCGGCCGACGCGCGGGGCAGGACGTCGTGCATGCGCCGGCCGATGAGCTCGTTCACGCCGGCGTAGAGGAGGTTCTCGCTCGAACTGAGGGCCTCGATGTAGAGCCCGCGGTCGTCCAGGACGAAGAGCAGGTCGGGGAGCGCCTGGACGACGGCGCGGAGCTTGTCCTCGCCTTCGGCCCGCTGGATCCGGGTCCGGACCCGCGACTTCTTCTTCATCCTGCCGACGATCTATGATAGCCGACGCGCCGGTTGAACGTCGCGACTCCCGCGGCTATAGTGGGCGGTCCATGACCGTTCCGAACCTGACGGAGGACCTCCCCTTCAAGGCGCTCCGGAAGACCTGGCAGCCGGCGGCGCTCTCGCGCGACCTGAAGGAGAACGGCCTCCTCTCCTACCGCCTGCTGGGCGAAGAGATCGTGCTCGCCCGCTTCCCGGGGGGCCTCCTCGCGGCCCAGAACAGCTGCCCCCACAAGGGCATGCGGCTCGACAAGGGCTGCCTCCGCGACGCCGAGCTCCGCTGCGCCTATCACGGCTGGAAGTTCGACCGCGCAGGGAACTGCACGAACATCCCCTCGCTGATCCAGCCCCTGCCCGACAAGCAGGAGCAGGCGCGGCTCGTCAGCTACGCGGTGCGCGAACGCTACGGCATGGTCTGGGTGCGCCTCGATCCCGAGGAGCTCTCGCCCCTGCCGGAGGTCCCCGAGTTCGAGGATCCGCGCTGGACCTATGCGGTCGCCGAGCCCATGGTCTTCCAGGCCGGCTTCCGCCGCGAGATCGAGAACTACCTCGACATGACCCACTTCGCCTTCGCCCACTCCGGCTCCCTGGGCGTGGCCGCCGACGCCGTCGTGCCCGCCATGAAGATCACGGAGTTCCCGGACGGCTTCCAGATGGAGGCGCCCTTCCCCTCGCTCGAAACTCCGGAGCTCCGGCCCGGCAAGCTCCAGCAGGCGCACCGCCGCCTCCAGCGCTGCCACCTGCCCAACTTCACCACGATCCGCCAGTCCTTCGCCGACGGCGACGAGCGCGTGCTCGTCCACATCCCCAGCCCCAACGATCCCGAGCGATGCACGGTCTTCTGGTCCCTCGGGATCTCCCCCGGCTTCAAGGGGCCCGCGCCCGCGGAGCAGATGGAGTTCGCCGTCCGAGTGCTCCAGGAGGACCGGACGATGTGCGAGAACCAGGTCCCCCGGGAGGTCCCGATCAACCCCTCGCGGGGCGGCTGGGGCGTGCTGGTGACGCCCGGCGACACGCTCGCGAACACCTTCCAGCGCTGCTTCCGGAAATTCCTTCTCGCCAGCCTGGACCGGCGATGACGCGTACTTAAGATGGAGGCCCTCCGATGAAAACGACTCTCCTGTCCCTGGCGCTCCTCTTCGCCGCGACCCAGGACGAGGCGCTCAAGCCGCTCGCGCCCGGCGGCGCCGCGCCCGATTTCAGCCTCCCCGGCGTCGACGGCAAGACCTACAGCCTCGCCGACTTCTCCTCTTCGAAGCACCTCATCGTCGTGTTCACGAGCAACCACTGCCCCACGGCGCAGGCCTACGAGGAGCGGCTCAAGAAGATCGTCACGGACTACAAGCCCAAGGGCGTCGCGATGGTCGCGATCCAGCCCAACAGCGCCAAGGGCCTGCGGCTCGACGAGCTGGGCTACACGGAGCTCGGAGACTCCTTCGCCGAGATGAAGGTCCGCGCGAAGGAGAAGGAGTTCAACTTCCCCTACATCGACGACGGCGAGACCCAGAACACCGCCCGCGCCTACGGCTGCAAGGCCACGCCCCACGTGTTCCTCTTCGACGGGGAGCGGAAGCTGCGCTACGCGGGGCGCATCGACGACAGCGAGCGGCCCGAGTACGTCAAGGTGAACGATCTCCGGAACGCGCTCGACGCGCTCCTGGCGGGCAGGGAGATCGAGGTGAAGACGACGCCGGCCTTCGGCTGCTCGACCAAGTGGGCCTCCAAGGAGGAGTCGGTCAGGAAGTTCATGGAGAAGCTGGCCGCCGAGCCGGTCACGGTGGCCCCGGTCGACGAGGCGGGCCTCGCCGCCCTCCCGAAGAACGACGCCGGCAAGCTGCGCCTCGTGAACTTCTGGTCCACTACCTGCCTCCCCTGTCTCGAGGAGATGCCCGACCTCGTCGAAATCAACCGCATGTACCGCCACCGCGCCTTCGAGATGGTGACCGTGGCGGTGAACTATCCGGACGAGAAGGCGGAGGTCGAGAAGCTGCTCAAGAAGTTCCAGTGCTCCGCGAGGAACCTGATCCTCGCCGGCACCGACCGCTACAAGCACCTCGCGGCCTTCGACAAGGAGTGGGACGCGACGATCCCCTACACCGTGCTGTTCAACGCCGAGGGCAAGGTGCTCTACAAGGCCGTCGGCAAGATCAATCCCATGGAGCTCAAGAAGGCGATCCTCGCCGCGCTGGGCCGCTACATGGACGTGAAGAAGAAGTGACCGGCCGGCCCGCGATGGGGTAGAATCCTTCCAAGAGGCGGGTTCTTCCGGAGCGGGTGACATGAGCGACAAACCGGCGATCCTCGTCATCGAGGCCAATCCGCGCGTCCTCGACACCATCGTCCGGGCCCTCGAGGCGGCGGGCTTCGCCGCGCGGTCGGCCCAGAGCGCGATGGAAGGCGTGCGGCTCGCGCGCCAGCTGACCCCGGACCTGATCCTCGCGGACGTCGAGCTTCCGGACCAGGACGGCGCAACCGCCATGTCCTGCCTCAAGGACAACGCCGAATTCAACGACGTGCCCTTGATCCTCGTCTCGGCGCTCCCGCACGACCAGCTCGTCCAGAAAATGTCCGAGTGCGGGGCCGTCGACATCATCCAGAAGCCCTTCGAGGCGTCCAACCTCGTCGCCTCGGTGAAGCTCTGGCTGGCCGCGGGCGAGGCGCCGGCGCCGAAAGCGCCGGAGGCCCTGCCCGCGCCCGACCGGGCGGGCGCCGTGAAGAAGAAGGCTTTCGAGATCGCGACCCGCGAGATTTCGCCCGGCGTGGGCGAGCTCAAGGTCGTCGGCTCAATCGGCATGTCCAGCCTTGGCCACCTCGAAGCCGGCTTCAACGACCTCTTCGGCCGGAAGCTCCACCGCATCGTCGTCAATCTGAAGGAAACGACGACGGTCTTCTCGGCGGGGATCGGCTGCTTCCTGTCGGCGCGCGACGAGGCGATGAAGGCGGGCGGCGACCTCGTGTTCGTCTCCACCCCTCCCGACCTGCGCAAGCTCTTCGCGATGCTCGGGATTTCCAAGATCCTGCGGAGCGCGGAAACCGAGGAGTCGGCGCTCACCCAGCTCGCCGGGACCTAACGCAGCGCGAGCCGGCCGCCCGCGATGCAGATCCTCATCTGGGTGCTGCGGTTCCGGACCGTGATCGAGGGCGACGCCTGTCCGCCCTGTCTCGTCAGATACCGGGCGAATCCGTTCATGTCCAGGCACGAGACCGACAGGGTCGCCGCCGGGCCGCCGGCCTCGGGCGTCTCCGGAAAACGGATGTAGGTGTAGGACTGCTCCGGATCGCATTCGACGGAGAGGACATCGAGCACCCGGCCCCGGAGATCGAAGAGGATCGCCCCCGCCCGGGGCTTGTTGGGAACGCTGTCCGGATAGAAGATCGCGACCACGAAGTCCTTCCCTTCCGACTTGACGAAGCGCGCCCAGCCCTGGGGCAGCGTGGGGGGTGAGGACCAGCCGCAGACCGACTTCGGGTCCAGGCCGTCCCGGAGGACCGCGGCGTCGATCAGGCCGATGATGCCGCGGGTGTAGGGATCCTTCTCGGCGCGGATCAGCGCGGCGATCTCGGGGCTCAAGTCCGATCCTCGGATTGCCTGGAGCGCGGGCACCTTGCCGCCGTCGCCGCATCTCGGGCATAGGATCGGGGCCACCTGCGTCCGGCAGTAGCCCCCCTTGCGGACGAAGGTCTTCCGGCCGAGGTCGGCCCCGCCGCAGTCCGGGCAGGGTCTCGTCGCCGACACGAGCAGGACCGACCCCGCCCCCAGCGCGAGCAGCGTCGAGAAGAGCAGCGCCGTGGCGACGGTTCCTGCGCGACGTCTCATCCTGCCTACTTTACGCTGCCGACCGAGATCTCGACGGATTCGTCGGCCGGATCGTCCTCGGTCGTGATCTCGTAGGGTCCCGGCTTCTCGAGCACGACGGTCTTCGTCTTCAGCAGGCCCTTCTCCTTCCAGGCGTGCGTGATCCGGACCGGCGAAGCCGCGGGCGGCGCCTCCTCGACGCCGTGGGCGAAGATCCGCAGGTTGTTCACCCCGGGATCGCCCACGTATTTCAGAAAAACGGTCTTCGCGGGCGCCTCGAGCTTCACCTCGACGTCGGCGTTGTAGTGCCAGTGGTTCTGGCCCGCGGGGACCTCGGCCCGGTAGAACTCCTTGAAGTCGCGGGGCTCGTTCACCACGAAGGGGCCGCGGGCGCGGCTCGTCGTGCGCGCCGGATCGAAGTCCGCCGGCGGCTCCTGCAGGTACTTCAGGAAGTCCGCGCGGTCGCTTCCGTTGGTCCGGAGCTCGACGACATGTCCGTTCAGGCCGTAGTGGTCGCCCGTCACGTAGCGCATCTCGTTCTTTCCCTTGCGGAGAGAGGGGAGCGACGCCGGCTGAACCTGCACCCAGGTGGTCATCACCATCGACCGGACGACCGACGCCGGCCCGGTCAGCGCGATCTTGAGCAGGTACTGGTAGCGGCCGCTCACGAAGGGCGTGAGGTCCGGCAACGGCGCCGGCGCCCAGCTGAGGCCGTTGTCGAGCGAGACCGAGGCCGCGACGTCGGCGGCGTCGAGCTTGACGACGGAGGCCTCACGGTCGTCGGCCGTGCTGTCGAGGTCGCCGACGCGCGGGACGATCACGTAGGGCGAGCGCACTTCGAAGATCGCAAAGCTCTCGCCGGGCTTCTCCGGGACGAGCCCCGAGGGCCCCGGCTTCACGTTCCTCGCCTCATAAGCGCCGTCGGCGAAGTCGGCGGACTTGTCCGTCAGGTCCGGCGCATAGACGAAGCGGCCGTTTCCGTGGGTGTGGATCGTGAAGCTGGGATGCTTGCACTTGGGCCCTCGCGGCTCCTTCTCGATCAGCTCGCGCGGAAAAGGCTTCTTGTTGTAGGCCTCGGCGTGGTTCCAGCGGTCCTCCTGGGGGTTCCACCAGCGGGTCAGCGTCTCGCCGCGGCGCAGGACGTAGTCCATCGTGTGGCCGCCCATGTTGACGCCGTGGCGGACCTGGACCGCGGTCTCGGCGTAGACCTTGCGCGTATTCTCCAGGTTGTCGAGCGGGAAGAAGAGCGGGCTGTTGGGCCCCTTCCAGAGCGCGGGCTCCTTCTTGGCCTCCTCCATCGACGCGAGTGTCCCGTCCTTGCGGCGGAAGGCGGCGCGGACGTCGAGGTCGAGGTAGTGCCACTTGCCGTCGTAGAACACCTCCGCGACCACGTGGCCCCAGCCGGGCAGGTTGAGGGTCCTCGAGGGGCCGATGCCCATGTCCTTCATGACGCCCGCCATCGTCGGCCCCAGCATGTCGCAGTAGCCCGCGCTGTAGACGTTGATCATCTTGACGGGGTCGCGGATCCAGCCGAAGTCGTAGACCGGGTCCTTGCCCTCCCAGGCGCCGGCGCCCATCGGGAAGATGCCCGTCCGCCGGTCCGCCAGGTACTTGTAGACCTCGTAGACCTTCGCGTCGCCCTTCAGGTCGCGCCAGCGCGGGTACTCGGCGAAGGTCTTCATGCTGTAGGCGTCGGCGTTGTGGGGCGAGAGCACGCGCGGGGCGTGCTCGTGGGCGAGGACGGCCGGCGCGCCGGCCGCGAACAGAAGGACGCAGAGTCGTTTCACGGGAGCCTCCCTGACTCGTTGGTACCCGGAGCCGCCCGCAATCTAACCCCGGCTGCGGTCACTTCTTCCTGAGGTGCTTGTCGAAGAACTCCTCGATCATGCGGTAGAGCTCCGGGCCGCCGAAGCCGTGGCCGGCGCCCTTCACCACGTGGAGGGTCGACTCCACGCCCGCCTTCCCCAGCGCGGCGTGCAGGAGCTCGCTCTGGCCCAGGGGGACGAGATCGTCCTTGTCGCCGTGCATGATCAGGAAGGGCGGGTCGTCCTTGGTCACGTACGAGATCGGATTCGCCTTCGCCGTCTTCTCCTTGTTCTCCTGGATCGGGCCGCCGATGAGCGAGGACTCCGGAGACCCGGGGGCGTCGTGATCGATCTTGTTCCTGCCCATCTGCAGGAAATCCGTGGGGCCGAACCAGTCGACGACGGCCTGGACGCGGCTCGACTGGTCCTGCCAGCCCCCGCTTCCCTCGAGTTCCTTCACGTCGCCCGAGGTCCCCAGGAGCGCGGCGAGGTGGCCGCCGGCCGAGGGGCCCCAGACGCCGATCCGCTCCGGGTCGATGCCGTACTCCTTCGCCTTGGCCCGGAGGAAGCGGATCGCGCACTTGCAATCCTCGATCTGCGCGGGAAACCTCGCCTCCTGGCTGAGCCGGTATTCGAGGGAGGCGCCTATGTAGCCCTTCTCCACGAGCCGCGTGAGGGGGGCGATGCCCGCGTTGCGGTTCCCCGCCTTCCATCCGCCGCCGTAGACGTAGACCACGACGGGGAGCGGCTCCTTCGGCATCGTCCTGGGCCGGAGCAGGTGCAGCTTGAGCGCGCGGCCTCCGCCCGTCCCGAACTCGACGTCCCGGATCACCTCGACGTCCTGCTGCATCAGGATCACCATGCCCATCAAAACCGTCTTCATGGGATGACTATACCCGCCGCCCCGGAATCCCGCGTAAGCAAATCCCGCCGGCCGCTATTATGACTGCATGAACAGACTCGCGCTCGTTTCGTTCCTCCTCCTCGTCTCCTGCGCGGGGATGAAGGACGCGACGCTGAAGGAGGTGCTGGACGTCGCGGCCGGAAGCACGGCCGAAGATCTCCGGCCCCGCCTGGAAGCGGCCGCCCGGACGATCGACGACCCGGCGCTCCGCAAGAAGACGCTCGACGCCCTGGATGAGATCGTCGCCGCGGCCCGGTTTCATCAGAGGTCGACCGTCCTCGCGAAGGAGCTGACCGAGCTCGGGGGCAAGGCGACCTTCGAGCCCGGCGGTCCCGCCTGGATGCGCGAGGCGGCCGGCGATCCGCCGATGGCCCTCTTCGACCGCGTGGTGGGCGTCAGCCTCTCCGCGGGCGTGAACGCGCATGCCAAGGACTACAAGCTCAACACCCGGATCTCCGACGACTGGACGGGCCGGCTCGCCGGGCTCCCCGACCTGCGCACGCTCAACCTCGAAAACACGGACGTCAAGGGCGCCGGACTCCGCACGGTCGGGACCCTGGCGACGCTGGAGTCGCTCAATCTCACCTTGTGTCCGGTCACCGACGAGCCGCTGACGGCGCTCGCGGGGCTCACCCGGTTGAAAGTGCTGGGCCTCGCCTCGACCAAGATCACGGGGACCGCGATGAAGGACCTGCAGGAACTCCGGAAGCTCGAGAACCTGAACTGCCACAACACGCCCGTGAACGACGCGGGCCTCGAGGG
>JACQFK010000117.1 GCA_016200125.1 Planctomycetota bacterium | reverse complement strand
CGACTACGATGCCTGCGATTCCCGGGCCTCCTGCATCCTCGCGCCGATCTGCCGGAGCGCGGAAAAGGGATACCAGGAGGCGCTCCGCTCCTTCACGCTCGCGGAGCTCGCGAACATCCCTCTCGATCTCCCCAACTGCCTCGACCCGGCCGTCCAGGCGGGAGCTTCTTAGCCATGGACGCCCTCAAGACCCAGGAAGTGGAGCGCTATCTGCGGTCCCTCTGGGGCCCGCGGGTCCGGATCTTCCGTTGCGTCCCCATCGGCAAGGCCGCCGCCGGAACGGACGCGAAGGGCTTCGGCTACGGCGTGCCGCTGAGGATCGACGCCGACGTGGACGGCCGCGCCCGTTCCGTCGTGCTCGAGACGATGACCCCCAACTCCTTCGGCCACGAGCACCGCGCCGACCGCGCCCAGGCGCTCCTCTGGAGCCACGGCGCCTACAACGAACTCCCCCGCCATGTCCGGTCGATCGACGTGGGCGCGACGCGGAACTCGGGCGAGCTCGTCTCGCTCGGCGATGCCGACGAGTTCTTCGTCCTCAGGGACTACGAGGACGGGGAGACCTACTCGACCGACCTCGCGCGCCTCCGCGACGCCGGAGCCGCGGACGACCTCGACTTCGCGAGGGCCGACGCGCTCTGCGACTACCTGGTCGGCATCCACCGCGTCCGCGGGACGGATCCCGGCCTCTACGTCCGACGGATCCGGGAACTCGTCGGCCACGGCGAATGCATCATGGGAATCCTCGATTCCTATCCGGCCGGCTCCGTCCCCGCGTCGCGGCTCCGGGACATCGAGCGGCGCTGCGTCGACTGGCGCTGGGCGCTCAAACCCCGGACCCACCGGCTGCGCCAGGTGCACGGCGATTTCCATCCCTGGAACATCCTCTTCCGGAAGGGGACGGACTTCACGGTGCTCGACCGCTCGCGCGGCGAATGGGGGGATCCCGCGGACGACGTCACGAGCCTCACGCTCAACTACGCCTTTTTCTCGCTCCAGCGCAGCGGCCGGGTGGACGGGGACTTCGAGCGGATGTTCCGGCGCTTCTGGGACCGCTATCTGGAGGGTTCCGGAGACGGCGAGCTCCTCGAGGTCGCAGCGCCCTTCCTGACCTTCCGGAGCCTCGTCATGGCGAATCCGATCTGGTATCCGCGGCTGGACGAGACGATCCGAGCCAGGCTGCTGGCCTTCGCGCTCCACGTGCTGGAGACGCCCCGCTTCGATCCCGCCCGGATCAACTCCTGCTTCGAGGTCCCGACATGACCCGACCCTTCGTCCTCTGGATCACGGGCCTGCCCGCATCGGGGAAATCCTCGATCGCCGCCGCGCTGACGGCGCGGCTCCGCGCGCGGAACGTGGACCCGGCGCTGCTGGAGTCCGACGTCTTCCGCAAATACTTCACTCCCCACGCGACCCACTCGGAGGCGGACCGGACGCTCTTCTACCAGGGGATGGTCGAGGTCGCGGCGATGCTCGTGGAGCGCGGCGTTCCGGTGATCCTCGACGCGACGGGCAACCGCCGGGCCTACCGCGCGCCGGCGCGGGACCGCTTCCCGCTGTTCGCGGAAGTCTTCGTCGACTGCCCCCTCGAGATCTGCATGGAGCGGGATCCGAAGGGCCTCTACCACGGCGCCCGCGAGGGCCGCTCGACCACCCTGCCGGGGCTCCAGGCCGAATACGAACGGCCGATCCATCCCGAGGTGCATATCAAGTCGGACCGGGAGGATCCCGAGGAGGCGGCTCGGAAGATCCTGGATTTCCTGATCTCGAGCGAGTGGATTCCGTCCCGGAAGCTCTACCGGGTCTGAACGAAAAAAAGGAGCCGCAGAGAATACATCCTGTTCTGCGGCTCCGTATCCCCCGGGTCAGGCGCTCTGGATCACGTTGATGGGATCCCGGAGATCCCAGGGATCGTAGGCCTCGTTCGCGTGGCAGAGGTTGTCCTCACCGCAGCGAAGAGAACGGAACACGCGCTGATCCAGGGCCTTTTCGACCGACAGTCGCAGGGCATCGGCCAGCCCGTGCAGCGGCTGCCGGGGGAGGTTGATCACGATCGCCTTGACCGCCTGCGTGACGATCTCCCGGGTGAACTGCTTCGGAGGCAGTTCGGCCCCCAGGAGGTACACGTGCACGTGCTCCCCGGCATAGTGCTCGTGCGGGGGCAGCAGGTGCCCGGCGTTCCGCGGGATGTTCGCCTCGCACACGCGGGCGGCGTTGCAATAGCGGAACGCCTTGACGTGGCTCCGGAAAACCTCGCGCACGGCGCGATAGAGGTCCCGGTACAGCGCGTTGTCCAGCTTGTTCCGGACGATCGTGTCCGTCGCATGCCAGCAGGCCTGCGCGATCTCCCGCGTAAGCCCCGGAAGGTTTTGGTCCAGGAGCCTGATTTGATATCTCATGGAGAAGACTCCTGCAAACTCCGTGCCGTCCGGCGGGAGCCCGGGAGAGGGCGCCGCCCCCGGAGAATTCCGCGGCACTCCGGAGTTTTCTGCGGCCGCTAGCGGTGGCAGGCGTTGCAGTTGTCGCCGTTGTCCGGGTGCTTGAGCGAGGTCGAGTGGCAGGCCGTGCAGACCATCGCTGGGGTGTGCCAGGGGGGCTTGGGCGGGCTGAAGGCGTGCCCCGGGGCGTCCCGGTGGCAGACCGCGCAGCTCCCGCTGCTCTGCAGCGGCACATGGCAATTCCGGCAGTGGCCTTCCCGCGGGGCGTTCCAGCCGGCCGTGTGGTTCATCGGCGCCGTGACCTTGTGGCAGCTGCTGCAGGAGTCCGTCGTGTGGCAGGTCTGGCAGCGGCTGCGGTCGAGGCTCGCCGACAGCCCGTGCGACTTTAGCCGCCAGAATTCATTGTGGTCCTGCGGGGGCCGGGTCTGGTGACAGATCACGCAGGCATTCGGCTGATGGCAGAGCGTGCAGGTGTTGGCCGTCGAGACCTCCGATCCCGCCTTGGAAGCCGCTCCGTGCATCTTCGTCCAGAGCTGGAGATGGTTGTCCGGCTTGCGGGTCCGGTCGATCGACTGGTGGCAGGCGGCGCATTCCAGCTTCGCCGCCGCCTTCTCCTGGTGGCAGGACACGCAGGAGGTCATCCGCTGGGGACCGCGGGGGATCAACCCGGTGTCCTTGTCCATTCCCACGTGGCAGCCGGCGCAGGCCACCTTCCCCGCATGGGCGCCGTGGGAGAACTTGATGTCCTGCTTCTGGCGGCCGAAGGCCGCCCAGTCGGGCTCGCCGTTTTCGCCCAGGAACCACGCGACCTTCTTCTCGAGCGGCTTGTCCTTCTCCTTGTCGAGGTCGTCGTGGCAGTTCATGCAGAAGGCCTTGGAGGGCATGCCGGCCTTGACCTCCTTCTCCGCCCCTTCGTGACAGTCGGCGCAGCCGATCCCGCGGACCGTGTGCGCCTCGTGGTTGAAGGGCCGCGGCGGGGGCGCCGACGGCGGGAAGATCGCCTCGAAGACGCTGCAGGAGGAGAGGACGACGGCCAGCACGCCGATGAGCGACAGCGTCACGACGACGAGACCCGGCTCGCGCCAGGAGACCCAGCGGACGCGGCGATCAGAACGCATGGCGGAACCCGGCCTCGAAGATCCTGAAGGTATCGATGGAGTTCTGCTCCAGGGAGAAGCGCACGTCGATGACCGATCCCTTGGAGACCTTCCACTTCAGGGAGAGGGACCAGGTCCGCACGCGATCGTGCTCCTCCCCGCTGAAGGCGTCGATGGAGTAGAGCGCGTAGGAGCTCGCGGCGCTCAGCACGAGGTCGCGGCGGCACTCCCAGGAGACGTCGCCTCCGACGGTCCAGAAATCGTCCGCGGAGGAATTCCAGTAGTCCGCCGAGACCCTGAAGGAGACGTCCTCCAGCGGCCAGTTCCGGAGCAGCGGTGAAAGCTCCACCCTCTTGAACTCGTGGTTGTAGGTCGTGTCTGCGGCGTTCCGGACCAGCTGCCGCGAGGTGAGGGAGGCGTCGATCGTGAGGGGCTCGCCGAAGGACTTGGACGCGCGCAGCGAAAGATCGACGTAGGGCTGCAGGTCCATCAGGAAGGTCGCGTAGGGATCCAGGGCATAGGAGAGCGCCTCGATCCGGTGGAACACGTAGGTGCCCTGCAGCTGCAGGAGGAATTCGGCCTCCGGATCGGCCGCGGTCAGGCGGCCCCTGAAGTCGCGGCTTTTCCCCTCCAGCATCGTGTAGCGGGCATGGAACGTGAAGGGGCCCGAGCCTTCGTCCATCGTGAATCCGACCAGATCGTCCTGGTGGAGTCCGAGGATGTTCTCGTCGCGGAGGTGAAGGTACTCCACGCGATAGCGTCCGCGGCGCTGCGGATCGGGCGCCCACTCGGCCGAGGCTCCGTACATCGCGTCGCCCGCGGGGGACGATTCGAACAAATTGACCGGCAGCCCGCCGAACAGCGAGAGGACGACGTGCGCGCCGGCCTGCAGGCGGGCGAGCCCGCCGTCCATGGGGACGGTCTCCGGAAATTCATCCAGGAGCTGCCTCCCCGCCCGGAGCTGCACATCGTCGCCCGCCGGGCGGAAGTCCATGTAGGCCGTGTAGAGCCGCTGCGTGGCGGAGCTTCGATAGCGGTCGTCGAGCGAAGTGAAGGGATAGTAGCCCTGGACGTTCCGGTTTCCGTCCAGGTCCTCGGCCAGGCGCGCCGTCAGGGCCGCCGTGACGGGATCCTTGGCGGCGTTTCCGTAGTTCAACGAGATGATCTCGTAGAGATCCGTGTCGCTTTCGGTGGAGGTCGCCCGGTACCGGTACTTGACCCGGATCATTCCCTGCAAGGGATCCAGGAAGGAGGCCGAGCTGGACCGGGGCGGCTCCTGCGGCGTCGGAGGGGAGGCTTCCTGAAGGCAGAGCAGGAGGGCGAGAATATTGAGCACGGGACAACCCTACGCAATTCGAAAGCCCGACCTGGGAGCTTTCATTTATACAGAGAATAGTGTAATTTCACTGTTCACCCTGAAAAATTCCGCACCCGTTGACCGCCTCCGCTTCAGGTGATCGCTGGCTCGACCTTTGCTATTGGAAGCGCAGCTCTTAAGGTGTTATGACTAGGGAGGTTACCGTGAGACGCGCTCTCCTGCTGGCGGCGGTTTTGATCATTCCGGCCTGCGGTGGATCCAAGAGCGGCTTCCCCCCCCCGGCGGCCGCCACCCAGAAGCCCGTCGCCGTGGTGCCGGAGAACAAGAAAGTCCTGGTCAGCGCCGTGGCGGTCCCGCTGGACGGCTCGAAAAGCTACGATCCCGTCCCCGCCGCGCCGCCGCTCACCTACCTCTGGGCGCAGACGGCCGGCACGGCGGTCACGCTCTCCTCGACGACCGCGGCCGCGCCGACCTTCACGGCGCCCGCCACCCCCGGCGATCTGACCTTCAGCCTGACCGTCACCGGCGCGCAGGGCACGGACACGGCGAGCGTCACCGTGGGCGTGAAGACCTTCATGGTCGTCGCGCCGGAGACCTGGTTCGTGGGCTACGGGATGGGCGGCACGATCACCCCGATCGTGACCGGCACGACGACCGCGCCGACCTACCTGTGGACGGGACTGGAGCCCTGGCTCAGCGTGACGAGCCTGACGACCCTGGCGCTCACCTATACCGCCCCGCTCATCACGGACTTCCAGAATTTCCCCGACCGCGCGTCCATCCTCCTGATGGAGCGGACGACCCAGGGCCGGCTCCAGCTGAAGATCAAGGTGACCGACGGGCTCCTCTCGGACGAGGACTACGTCAACTTCAGCGTCGGTCCCTTCGCCGATTCCGTCGCCAACGAGAACGTGGCGCTCGGAGAGCCGGTCTTCCTGAACGGCGGCGGCACGATCCCCAAGTCCGCCCCCGCGAGCCCGGTCACTATTACGACCTGGACCTGGGCGGGCGTGAAGCCCAACGGGACCGCGATCCAGTTCAAGAAGGTCGACAAGAACAACCTGGTCACGACCGACCAGCGCTACGTCTACTTCGTCCCGGACCTGGTCGGGGTTTATCAGATCACGGTCGACCAGAACAACGGGACCGCCGACGAGACCATCAAGGTCATCGACCTCACCTGCGGCACTTACGTCGGTGTGGGCAACCTGACGGGGACGACGCCCGACCCCTTCAAGGGCGAGTGCGCCTCCTGCCATGCGGGCCAGCTCGCCTGGGTCCCGAATTTCGCCGACACTTGGAAGCTGACCGGCCACGCGCACATGCTCGAAACGATCCTGGATCCGGCGAGCCCCTACTTCGCGGCCAGCCAGGCGAAGAACAGCTGGGTCGACTTCTTCAACTTCGGATCGAACTACTCCATCGACTCGCGCTCGGTGGGATGGAGCCGCATCTCCTCGAAGCCCAACGGCGGCTGGGCGGAGATGGCGGCGGCCGAGGGAGCCGTCCTCAAGGGCACCTCTTGGGACGAGCTCGTCCGCAAGCACCCGAAGACCGCGGGCAAGTCGAACGTCCAGTGCGAAAGCTGCCACGGCCCGGGCAGCGAGCACGCGGGCGATTCGTCGATGATCAAGAAGAGCTACGACGCCAACGTCTGCGGCCGCTGCCACAGCCGCAAGCAGGATCTCTGGGAGGCGAGCCCGCACGGCTCGACCACTTCGGTCGCCTTTACTTCCGCCAGCGGCAGCGCCAGCTGCAACGGCTGCCACACGGCGCAGGGCTACGTCGTCGAGATGCGGGCCCAGGAGGGCGTCGATCCCCATCCCGTCCTCTTCGCCGTGAGCAACATCGCCCGCCCGGTGCTCCCCCTGGAGGACCGGCGGAGCAACACCTGCCAGTCCTGCCATGAGCCGCACAAGAAGACCGTCGGCCGGCCCGCGCAGCCCGGTCCCGATCCCCAGCTCCGCGCCTACGGCAACGTCAAGTTCCGCAACGACGCGACGGCCTTCGCCGGCGAGGCCGCGATCTGCTACATGTGCCACCAGAGCCGCACCGACACGCGCGCCTTCTCGCCCGACTGGAACGTCCGGCGCGCGCCCCACGACTCGACGGCGGCCGAGATGCTCTCGGCGACCAACGGGATCCAGTTCGCCGGCTGGACCTACGCCAGCTCGCCGCACGCGGACAAGACCCGCTTCATCGTGCCCGGAAAGTCCGAGGCCCGGCAGTGCCTGACCTGCCACAACGACGTCTCGCCGGCGAAGGGGCAGCTCGGCTACAACGCGATGGGCGGCCACACCTTCATGATGGCGCAGGGGGACGGCGGCGTGGCCGCGAGCAACGCCACGGCGGGGGCCGCAACGGTCGCCGGCGGAACCCGCAAGTTCGCGCTGAATTCCTCCGCCTCGCTCTCGCTGCTGAAGAAGATCTACACGGGGGACATCCTCACGCTGGCCGACGGTTCGGATGCGGGCAGCTACGTCGTCGACAGCGTGGACGGCGCCCGACAGGTCTCCCTGCTGGCCAGCGGCCCCTTCACCTCCTTCCTCGGCACGGTCCAGCCCACGACCTGGAGCCTGACCAGCGTGCCCAAGTACAACGTGGCCGCCTGCACCCAGTGCCACACCACGGCGGTGGACTTCCACGACGTGGCGCGCGGCGACTACGACGGCAACCTGCTGGTCGAGCCGGTCCAGGACGAGATCGCCGGACTCCGCCTGGCGCTCAAGGCCGCCATCGAGGTGAAGATCGGCGTCATGCTCAACCCCATCACGCCGGTTCCCGTGACGCTGACCCCGGGCAGCGGCCGCATCAAGTACACCGTCACCGCGGGAGCCCTGGTCCGCACGTTCCCCGGGCCGGGCGTCAGCTCGGGCGAGAATCCCGACGTCTCCTACTCAACCCTCTCGGCCGCGGACAAGGCCACCTTGGATGCGCTCTACGGCGCCGCCTACAACTGGACGTTCGTGGGCAACGACCTCAGCGAAGGCATCCACAACACGGGATATGCGGTAAACTTGCTCCAGTCGGCGTATAAGGCGGTGACCGGCGCGACGATCGGAGCGCCGTTCGTCCCCTTCTAAGGAGAGTCTTGAATGAAGAAGCTGTGGATGCTGATGGCGGCCGTCGCCGCGCTGGCCTTCACCGGAGCCGACGCCGCCTGCCCGCGGGCCGAGGACGCGAAATACGTCGGATCGAAGTCCTGCCAGAAGTGCCACTTCAAGGAGTACGCCGCCTGGCAGAAGACCAAGATGGCCCAGGCCTTGAACTCGCTCAAGCCCAACCAGGCCCTCGAGGCGAAGACGAAGGCCAAGCTCGATCCGGCGAAGGACTACTCGAAGGAGGCCGGCTGCGTGGTCTGCCACGTGACGGGCTACGGCAAGCCCGGCGGCTATCCCGAGGTCGGCAAGGAATGGACCGAGGAGGAGAAGCAGCGGGCCGCGATGATGGAGGGCGTCGGCTGCGAGTCCTGCCACGGACCCGGCGAGAAGACCTCGCCCTACAAGAAGGACAACAAGGAGTACAAGTGGGCGGACATCGCCAAGCTCGGCGCCGTCCACCCGGACGAGAAGGGCTGCGTCACCTGCCACAATACCAAGAGCCCGAGCTACACCGAATTCAAGTTCGCGGACAAGATCGGCAAGGACACGCACGAGATCATGAAGATGAAGGCCGATCACGCCTGCGACCACAAGCACGCAGAGGGAAAGTGAAGTGCGCGGAGAGGGCCTCTTCTCCGGCGACCTCGACAACGTCATCCGCTGGGCCACGGGCGCGGGCATCGCGATCGCCCTGCTCGCCGCGGCCCTGCTCCTCCGCGTGGCGATGCATCGCAAGGGATGGAAGATCCTTCCCGCGGCCAAGTGGATGCTCCTGATCGCGCTCTTCGTGCTCCCCTCGATCACGATGCTCCTGGGCAACGTCGTCGGCTTCCACAACACCAAGCAATCCTGCGTGCAGTGCCACACCATGGACCCCTGGGTCGCCGACATGAAGAACCCGGACAGCATCACGCTGGCCGCGAAGCACTTCCAGCGCCGCTGGATCAACGAGGACCAGTGCTACACCTGCCACACCGGCTACGGCCTGGCGGGGAACATCCAGGCCAAGATCGGCGGCCTGGGGCACGTGACCCACTACTACATCACGGGCGTCCCGGCCGAGATCAAGATCAAGCGGCCCTTCCCCCCGGAGACCTGCCTCCACTGCCACGAGGACACGAAGAAGTACCAGAAGATCGACCAGCACGTCGACGGCGAGATGAAGCCCAAGATCATCAGCGGCGAGCTGTCCTGCTTCGAATGCCACGCGGCGCCCCATCCGAGGAAGAAGAAATGAGCGCCGAGCCCCCGCCCGGCATCCTGCCCCGCCACGGCCCCGGCCTGCGCCGGAGCCGGCTGTCGGGCCTCGTGACGGCGGCCTGCGTCTTCGCCCTGCTGGGGCTGATCGTGACGATCGGCCACTTCGTGTGGCCCACGCCGCTGATGTTCGCGCTGTTCATGATCGTCGGACAGGGGTCCTTCGGACTCGCGATGATCCTCTACGTGGTGGTGATCCTGGCCGATCTCCGGCGCCGGAGAGTCCTTTAGAACCCAGAGCAATACCTCCGATCGGCCACAGAGGCACGGAGACACGGAGAAGATCAGATTTGCGTCATTCCCCCCCGGGGGGGGCAGGGGGAGTGATGCAAAAGGATTGTTCTGTGACTCCGTGACTCTGTGGCCAATACCAGGTTTGCAATCGTTTCTTAGCGAGGCTTCAACGTGCTCATCGCGCTCGTTCTGGCCGCGGCCTGCGCCCCTCAGCAGGCGGCGGGCTGCGCGGGCTGCCACGCCGCGGCGCGGGACGCGGAACTGCCCGGCGCCCACGCCCGGGTCGTCTCCTGCGTCGACTGCCACGGGGGCAACGCGAAAGAGACCGACAAGGATCGCGCCCACGGTCCGAACTACAAGACCGCACTCGCCCGCCCTGCCCTCCCCGCGCTGTGCGGCACCTGTCACGCCGACACGCGCCGGATGAACCCCTTCGGCATCCCCACCGACCAGCTCGCCCAGTACCGGACGTCGAGGCACGGCGAGGCCCTCGCGCGCGGCGTCCTCCAGGCCGCCGTCTGCACGGACTGCCATGGAGCCCACGGGATCCTGAGGGCCCGCGATCCCCGCAGCCCCGTGCACGCCTCCCGGGTCCCCGCCACCTGCGGCCGCTGCCACGGCAACCGCGAGCTCATGGAAAAGCTCGGCCACTCCTGGACCGCGGAGACCGAGTACCGCGCGGGCGTCCACGGGGAGCTGCTGCTCGGAAAGGGCGACCCCGCGGCGCCCCACTGCGCGACCTGCCACGGGAACCACGGCGCCTCGCCTCCGGGCTTCGCCGAAGTGGGCCGCGTCTGCGGGAAGTGCCATGTGAAGCAGGTCGAGATGTTCGAGACGAGCCCGCACGCCTTCTACGCGAAGGACGGGAGCTTCAAGGGCTGCGTGGTCTGCCACGCCAACCACCGCATCGTAACCTCCGTCCCGGCCATGATGGGACGCTGCACGCCCTGCCACGAGGCGCCGGACAAGGAGATGAAGAACTTCACGCTGCTCGAAGACTTCATCGCCCGCACCCGCGGGGACTACGCGCGGACCAGCGACCGGGTGGCGCAGGCGGCGCGCGCCGGACGCTTCACGGACGACGAGCAGCTGGCCCTCGAGAAGGCCAAGACCTCCCTCCTCCAGTTGCCGCCGCTCCAGCACGCGCTCAGCCAGGCGAAGGTCGCCGCGCTGGCGGGGACGATCTCCTCGGAGCTGGGGGAGGTCGACCTGCAGCTGGACCGGCAGGAGCGGACGGAGCGCTGGAAGAAGCTCGCCTTGATCCCGATTTGGGTGTTCCTGGTCGGCATGGCCTGGCTCTTCCGGGCCAAGCGGAGGCAGATTGAACGGAGGGGACCATGACCGAGCCGCTGCCGTCGAGACGCGGCTTCATGGACGCCGCCATCAAGGGCGGCCTCGCCGCCTGCGCGGGCGGGATGGCCCTCCCCGCTTTCGCCTATCTCCTGCCCGCGAGCAGCCGGGGTCCCCGCGATACCCTGGTCCCGGCGGGACCTGCGGACACGTTTGAAAGCTCGACGGCCCGCCTGATCCAGGGGGAGGGAAAGCCCGTCCTCGTGGTAGCGCTCGAGGGAAAGAAGTTCCGGGCCTTCTCGGCCATCTGCACCCACCTGGGCTGCATCGTGAAGTG
Organism: Planctomycetota bacterium; assembly: GCA_016200125.1. The sequence continues at coordinate 14,530 of JACQFK010000117.1, read as the reverse complement.
GGATCCCGCGACCCGGAAGATCCTCTGCCCCTGCCATGCCGGCGTGTTCGGGCCGGACGGACAGGTGATCAGCGGGCCGCCGCCGCGGCCGCTTCCCTCCTACGAAGTGATCCAGGTGGGCAACGAGCTGAAGGTGAAGGTTTGAGCCGCGTCTCCGACTGGCTGGCCGCGCGGCTCCCCATGGAGTCGATCCGGGCCTTCGGCCGGGCGCAGGCGGCGAAGCCCCTTCCTCCCAATGTCTCCTGGTTCCACACCTTCGGCAGCCTGCTCCTCTTCCTCCTGGCCAACCAGATCGTGACGGGCATCCTGCTCATGGTCTACTACCGTCCGACCACCGACCACGCCTTCGACAGCGTCCGCTACATCTCCGCGAAGGCCGCCTTCGGCTGGCTCATCCGCGGCCTCCACTCCTGGGGCTCGACGCTGATGGTCCTGCTCCTCCTGCTGCACATGGCCCGGACCTTCTTCATGGGCGCCTTCAAGAAGCCCCGCGAGCTGACCTGGATGATCGGCGTCCTGATCTTCGGCGCCATGCTGACCTTCTGCTTCACCGGCTACCTGCTTCCCTGGAGCCAGCTTTCCTACTGGGCGACCACGGTGGGCACGGAGATCGCCGGGGTGATCCCCGGGGCCGGCCCCTTCCTGAAGCGCCTCCTGCTTGGGGGCGAGGCGGTGTCGCAGGAGACGCTGCTGCGCTTCTACGTCGTGCACGTGGTCATCCTTCCCTGGGTGACCGTCGGCCTCGTCGTCCTCCACCTGGCCCTGGTGCGGACGCAGGGGCTGGCCACGATGGACCGGGTGGGGGAGGAAGCCCACGCGGGCCCGGGCTGGCGCCCCTTCTACCCCAACCACGTCCTCAAAGAGCTTACGGTGTTCGCGGTCTTTCTCGCGTTCATGCTGACGCTGGTCACCCTGTGGCCGCCCGAGATCGGGGACAAGGCCGACCCGCTCAACACGCCCGCGGGCATCAAGCCGGAATGGTATTTCCTGCCGACCTACCAGATGCTGAAGTACTTCCCCGCCCTCCTGGGCATCCTGGTCTCGCTGGTCCCCCCGCTGCTGCTCTTCCTCTGGCCGCTGCTCGACCGGACTCCCGAGCGGCGCCTCCGCAAGCGCCCCGCCAGCGCCGCCTTCGGGATCGCCGCCATCATTCTCGCGGTGGCGATGGGCCTTCTGGGCCACTTCTCGGAGCGCGAAATCCGGATCTTCGGCACGCGGTATCAACTTGATCACTACGGTATCCCCACGCGCGCGCCCCACGAAGCGCCCAAGTAGCGCCCCCATAAAATTCCCCATATACCCCGGGAAAATCCGCCCTCCGGGCCCCAACCCTCTCAGGTTGAAGGCATTCGACATGGCACGGCGTTTGCGCAACCTCAGATGAAGTAAGAGCGGAATGAACCGCAAAGGAGGACAAGATGAACAGGAAATTGATCGGAGTCCTGGCGCTGTTCGGCCTGTTGGCCGTAATCGCCGCGCCTGCCATGGCGCAGGAGCAGGGCAAGGAGTGGATCTGGACCTTCGACGGAAAGCACTATTTCCGGACCGAGGGCTATGTGACGCCCACCGAGATGCCCAAGACTTACCTCAAGGAAGTGCCTGCGGGTGAGAACAAGGAGGGCGATGTCCAGGGCTTCAAGTACCTCGGCAAGCGCACCGAGATCGTGTACTTCCGCGAAACCCCGTTCGCTGAGGCGGCCAAGGGCCATGAGTGCTCTTGGAGGATGGTGTACGAGAAGAAGTACATGAACAAGTACCACTTCTGCCTCGTGAACGGTGCCGAGCAGCCCTGCCCCGGCATGACCGAAGCCGGTGAGTGCCTCGGCAAGAAGTAGGTTCCGTTCCAGCGATGGAGAGATCTCCCGGCAACGGGAGGTCTCTTCCTTTTTAAATCCCTCCTCCCCGAACTCCAATCGGCAGCCCTCCCGATGCGAAATCTTTCGCGGTTTCACGGCCTTTTCCCCGCTCCGGCCGGACTCCCGCGGCAAGGCGCACATGGCACAGGCCTTGCGGTTCTGGAGTCATGCATCGAACCTTCTTCAATCCGCTCGGAACTCTGCTCCTCCTGCTCCTCGGCTGCGGAGTGCCCGGAGAGAAGGAAGAGCGGTCGGAATCCGAGCGGCAACAGAAGCCCTTCATCATCCCGCACGGGGAGCGCGTCCTCCCCAACCTGGGAAACGATCCTTCGCCTGAGGAGGTGCTCCACTACGCCTTCCACTCGAATGCCCGCATCGAGCAGGCCTTCTTCGAGTGGAAGATGGCTCTCGAACGGGTCCCCCAGATGAGCTCAGCGGAGGATCCGCGCCTCTCCTTCGACTACCTCTTTTCCAAGGGAATGATGTCCAAGTGGAACCGGACGACCCTCGGCGCCTCCCAAATGATCCCCTTCCCGGGCAAGCTCCGGAAAGCCGGCCAGGTCGCCCTCGAGGAGGCGATCGCGGCCCGCCGCCGCTTCGAGGACTCCAAGTTCATGCTCCAGGCCGACGTGATCGAAGCTTGCCAGGAGCTCCTGAGGATCGACGCCTCGATCGAGATCGCCGCCGAGAACCTGAGGCTCCTGAAGGACGCCTACGAGACGACGCTGCAGCTCTTGGCCGCCGGCAAGGCCCGCCAAGCGGAGGTGACCAAGAGCGACCTCGAAGCGGGGATGGCCGACAACCTGCTCCGGGAGCGGCAAGCCCAGCGCCCCCCGGCCCTGGCGAAGTTGAATGCGCTCATTTCGCGGCCGCCCTCCGAGCCGCTCTCACCGCGTGCGCCCCTTCTCCCCTCGGCTCCGCCCCCCGACGAGGCGCGGATCATCGAGCTCGCGGCCGAGCGGAACAAGGAGCTCGAAGCGATGGCCGCGGAAGTTCGCGGCAGGGAAAACGCCCTGGACCTGGCCCAGAAAGCATACTTTCCCGACCTCGAGCTCTCCATCGACATCCGCGGTTCCATGGAAAAGATGTTGGGCGCCATGATCACGCTCCCGCTGCAGCTAGGGCGCATCCGGTCGGGGGTCCGGGAGGCCGAGGCCGGGATCCGGGCCGCCCAGGCGGCGCTCCGCGCCCGGAAGGACGACCTTGCCGCCCAGGTGGTGCTCCAGCTCTACGTCGCCCGTGACAGCGACCGCCAGGCTGCGCTCTTCCGCACGACGCTCATCCCCAAGGCGAAGGAGGTCGTCGACGCGATCCGCGAGAACATGGTCGCCGGGAACGCCTCCTACCTCGAGTTCCTGGACGCGCAGAGGGCGCTCCTCGAGCTCAGGCTCGACGGGATTCGGATGGAATCGATGAAGGTAATCGCCGTGGCTCGGCTCGAGGCCCTCTGCGCCCTCGACTTCGGGGCCTTGGGAGGATCGAAATGAAAGCGCTCTACGTCCTGCTCCCCCTGGCCCTGGCAGGCGCCGGTCTGGCCCTGAGGCAGCATGAAGGCCATGACGCCGCCCCGCAAGACCCGCACGCGGGTCACAAGACCGGCACGGAGGCCGAAGGTCTTCCCGGCTACGCTGGGGTGACCCTGACTCCGGAGCGTGTCCAGCAGATCGGCGTCCGCACCGAAAAGGCACGCAAGCAGGCGCTGACCCGGCTCGTGCGCAGCGTGGGCATTGTCCGCACCGACGAGACCCTGGAATCGCACATCCACGTGAAGTGGAACGGATGGATCGAGGAGTTCTCCGCCGCTTACGTGGGTCAGTCCGTGAGAAAAGGCGATCCGCTCTTCTCGGTCTACAGCCCCGATCTCGTGACCGCCCAGCACGAACTCCTGATCGCGGCCCGCCGCGGGAAGCTGGAGGCCCAGGGACCGGCCGCCGACGCCCTCGACGCCGCCCGCACCCGGCTCAAGCGCTGGGACGTGCCCGACGACGTGATTGCGGAGGTCGAGAAGGCCGGCAAGGTCCAGCGAACCGTCACGATCCGTTCGCCGCGCGACGGGGTGATCCTGGAACGGATGGCGCTCCCCGGCATGTACGTGGAGCCCGCCATGACCCTCTACACGATCGCCGACCTCTCCCGGGTATGGGTCCTGGTCGACCTCTACGAGTACGAGGCGCCTCTGGTCCGGAAGGGAATGAGAGGCCGCTTTGTCCCCGTGGGCGGGACTGGGGAGGAGTTCCCGGCCGCCGTCGCCTTCGTCGCCCCGACCGTCGACGCGACGACTCGGACGGTCAAGGTGCGCCTCGAACTCCCGAACGAATACCTCCGGATCCGGCCCGGCGCCTACGGAACGGCGCTTCTGGACGTCGTCCTCCCGGAGGCGGTCACGATCCCGGCCGATGCCGTGATCGACACCGGCGTCCGCCAGATCGTGTTCCTCGCCAAGGGCCAGGGACTCTTCGAACCGCGGGCGGTCCGGGTCGGCTCGCGGGCGGGCGAGTGGGTCCAGATCCTGCAGGGCCTTGGCGACGCGGACGAAGTGGTCACGCGCGCCCAGTTCATGCTCGATTCGGAAAGCCGGCTCCGCTCCGCGGGCTCCGCGGGAGGTCATGCCGGGCACGGCGGGAACTAGCCATGGTCGCGCGAATCATCGACTGGTGCGGCCGGAACCGCGCAATCGTCATCGTGGCGACCTTGCTCGCGGCCGGCGGGGGAATCTGGGCCCTGAGGAGCACCCCGCTCGACGCCCTCCCAGACCTCTCGGATACCCAGGTGATCGTGTTCACGGAGTGGATGGGGCGCAGTCCCACGCTTGTCGAGGACCAGGTCACCTATCCCATCGTGACCAACTTCCTGGGCGCTCCCAAGGTGAAGGCCGTCCGCGGCTTCACGATGTTCGGGATGTCCTTCGTCTACGTCATCTTCGAGGAAGGCACCGACATCTACTGGGCCCGGAGCCGCACCCTCGAATCGCTTTCGAAGCTCCAGGGCCGGCTGCCGCCGGAGGTCACCCCACAGATCGGCCCGGACGCCACGGGCGTGGGATGGGTCTTCGAGTATGCGCTCGTCGACCGAACGGGGAAGCATGACCTTTCGGAGTTGCGATCTTTTCAGGATTGGCACCTCCGCTACGCGCTCTCGTCGGTGCCCGGGGTCGCGGAGGTCGCATCCGTCGGAGGCTACGAGAAGCAGTATCAGATCACGATCGACCCGCTTCGGCTCCTGGCGTACCGGATCCCCCTTCAGGAGGTCATCTCCGCGGTCAAGATGTCCAACGCCGACGTCGGGGGCCGGACCCTGGAGTTCGCCGAGCACGAGTACGTCGTCCGCGGCCGGGGCTACGTCGAAGGCGTTGCCGACCTCGAGAAGGTCGCGGTCGGCACGAACGGCGCGGGGACGCCCATCCTGCTCCGGGACATCGCCGCCGTGCAGGTGGGCGGCAACATCCGCCGCGGCTTCGCCGAGCTCGACGGGGAGGGCGAAACCGCCGGCGGCATCGTGGTCATGCGGTTCGGCGAGAACGCCCTCAAGGTCATCGACCGCGTCAAGGCCCGCCTGGAGGAGCTCAAGCCCTCCTTCCCGAAAGGCGTGGAGCTCGTCGCGACCTACGACCGCTCGATGTTGATCCGGGAGTCGGTCGACACGCTCACCTCCTCGCTCATCCAGGTGGGGATAGTGGTCGGCCTCATGATCGTGATCTTCCTCCTCCACTTCCGATCCTCGCTCGTCGCGATCCTGACGCTCCCGGTGGCCGTCCTCCTCTCCTTCGTCCCCATGTTCCTGATGGGCCTCACCTCGAACATCATGTCGCTCGCCGGAATCATCATCGCGATCGGCGACATGGTCGACGGCGCGGTCGTCTTCGTCGAGAACGCCCACAAGAAGCTCGAGAAGGCGGGGCCGGGGGCGGATCGGACCGAAGTGATCCTGGGCGCGGCCAAGGAAGTCGGCGGGACGATCTTCGGATCCCTCCTCGTGATCGCGATCTCGTTCCTGCCGGTCTTCGTCCTGGAGGCCCAGGAGGGGCGGCTCTTCAAGCCGCTCGCCTACACGAAGACCTTCTCGATGGCCTTCGCCTCGGTGCTCGCCATCACCCTCGTCCCGGCCCTCATGGTGATCTTCGTCCGGGGGAGGATCGTCCCCGAGCAGAAGAATCCCGTGAATCGCTTCTTCATCGCGGCCTACCGGCCGGTCCTGGCGTTCGTGCTCCGCTTCCGGATCGTGTTCCTCCTCCTCCTCGCCGGGGCGCTCGCGGCGACCGTGCCGGTCTTCCTCCGCCTGGGATCCGAGTTCATGCCGCCGCTGGACGAGGGGACCCTGCTCTACATGCCGATCAGCGTGCCGGGGCTCTCGATCGAAGAAGCCAAGCGCATCGTGTCCTTCCAGGACCGCGCCCTCAAGCGTTTCCCCGAAGTGGACCATGTCTTCGGGAAGGCCGGCCGGGCGGAAACTCCGACCGATCCGGCGCCGCTCTCCATGATCGAGACGGTCGTCTCGCTCAAGCCCAAGTCCCGGTGGCGAAAGGGCATGACCTCCGAGCAGCTCCTGCGGGATCTTGCCCAGGCGGTCGAGACGCCGGGCCTCCAGAGCGCCTGGACCATGCCGATCAAGGCCCGGGTGGACATGCTCACGACCGGGATTCGGACGCCGATCGGGATCAAAGTGTTCGGCCCCGATCTCAAGGAGATCGCCGGAATCGGCGAGCATCTCGAAGGCATCCTTCGCGGCGTGAAGGGGACCCGGAGCGTGTACGCCGAGCGCGAGATGGGGGGCTTCTACCTCGACTTCAAACCCGACCGGAACGAGATCGCGCGGTACGGGCTCCGCATCATGGACGTGCTCCAGGTCGTCGAGACGGCCATCGGCGGCATGGACATCGACCGCACCATCGAAGGGCGGGAACGCTACACGATCAACGTCCGCTACCCGCGGGAGCTCCGGGACGACCCGGAGGCCCTCAAGCGCGTCCTCGTCTCCACGATGATCAAGGCCGACAAGAGCGCCATCGCGATGGCGGCCGGGGGTTCCGACACGATCCAGGTGCCGCTGGCCCAGCTCGGCCGCTTCGAGACCGTGATGGGTCCGCCCATGATCAAGGACGAGGCGGGCTCGCTCACCGGATGGGTCTACGTGGACGTGGAAGGCCGCGACATCGGCGGCTACGTGAAGGACGCCAAAGCTGCGGTCGCGAAGGCCCTGACCCTGCAGCCGGGATACCGTCTCCAGTGGACGGGTCAGTACGAGTTCCTGGAACGCATCCGCGAGAGGCTCCAGTTCGTCATCCAGCTCACGCTCTTCATCATCTTCGGCATCCTCTATCTCAATTTCAAAGGCGCTACCCAGGCGCTCCTGGTCATGACGTCGGTTCCCTTCTCGCTCGTGGGCTCGATCTGGCTGATGTCGGCCCTCGGCTTCAACACGTCGATCGCGGTCTACGTCGGCATGGTGGCCCTCGTCGGTGGGGCGGCCTGGTGTCGCTCACCGTACTGACGCTCTTCGTCATCCCCGTGCTTTATGTGATCTGGCGCGGGCGGCAGAGCCGGCACTTGTGGACGAAGCCGGGATAGGGGCAAGCTGGATGGCCAAAATCGAAACCGGCCCGGCCCCGCAGGCGGGACCGGTCCCCGCCTGGGCTCGTCCCGTCGACGAAGTCCTCGGCGACCTGGGGACCAACCCCTCGACCGGACTGGCATCGGCCGAGGTGGCGGAGCGCCAGCTCCGCTTCGGCCGCAATGTCCTGGCGGAGGAGGCCCCGACCTCGCCCCTCGTCCTCTTCCTCCGGCAATTCAAGAGCCCGGTCGTGATCACGCTGCTCGCCGCGACGGTGATTTCGGGCCTCATGGGCGCCTGGGGCGATGCGGCGGCGATCGCCGCCATCCTCGCGATCAACGCCCTGATCGGCTACTTCCAGGAAGCCGGGGCCGAGAAGGCGGTCGCGGCGCTCAAGAAGATGTCCGCGCCGCGCGCCCGGGTCTTTCGGGACTCCGCCGTCATCGAAGTCCCCTCCGAGGAGGTTTGCCCCGGCGACCTCCTCGTCCTGGAGTCGGGGGACTTCGTGCCGGCCGACGCCCGGCTCCTGGTCGCCAGCCAACTCTCCGCCGGGGAAGCCCTCCTTACCGGCGAGTCGCTGCCGGTCGAGAAGAACGCGGCCCCGGTCCCCGCAGACGCGCCCCTCGGCGATCGCAGCGGCATGCTCTGGGGGGGAACGACCATCGCGACCGGCAGCGGACGGGCGTTGGTCACCGCCACCGGGATGAACTCGGAAGTGGGCCGCATCGCGCGCCTCCTGGAGACCACGGAATCGGGGCCGACGCCCCTTCAGAGCCGCATGCAGGGCTTGAGCAACCGTCTTCTCGTGCTCTGCGCCGGTGTGGCCGCGGCGATCGGGGTCTTCGGACTCGTCCACGGAGAGAAGTGGCTGGACGTGGTCCTCAGCGGCGTGAGTCTCGCCGTGGCGGCCGTGCCCGAGGGACTGCCGACCGTTGTCACGCTGGCCCTCGCACTCGCCATCCGCCGCATGGTCCGCCGGAACTCCATCGTCCGGCACCTCCCCGCGGTCGAGACCTTGGGATCAACGGACGTCATCTGCACGGACAAGACCGGAACGCTCACGACCGGGCATATGCGGGTCCGGGAGCTCTTCGCGGGGGGACGCACGGTCGAGGCGGAGGTCCGGCCCGTTGGCGAAGACGTCGGAAAGCTCGTAGGCGCCGCGGTCCTCTGCACGAACGCGTCCGTCGGAGCGGACGGAACTGGGAACGGAGACCCGACCGAGATCGCGCTGCTGCTCCTGGCGCGCGAGCACGGAGCGGATCCGGCCGCACTCCAGGGCTCCGCGCCCCGGCTTCGCGAGTGGCCCTTCGACAGCGTCCGCAAGCGCATGAGCGTGGCTGTGCAAAGCGACGGAGCGGTCAGGATCTGCGTGAAAGGGGCGCCGGAATCGGTCCTCCCACGCTGCCGGCTCGACGACGCGGCGCGACGGGAGGCGAATGCCGCCCTCGCCGCCCTCTCCGCGCAGGGCCGGAGGATCCTGGCGGTCGCGGAGCGACGGCTCCCGGACCTGGCCGCGGAACTGGACGCGGAAGAGGCCGAGAACAACCTTGCGTTCCTGGGCCTGGTCGCCCTGGCCGACCCGCCGCGGCCGGAGAGCGCCGCCGCGATCCAGGAGTGCAAGAGGGGCGGAATCCGGGTCGTGATGGTCACCGGCGACCACCCCCTGACGGCCCGGACGATTGCGACGGAGCTCGGCATCATCGAGCCTGGGAAATGGGACGCAGTTCTGTCGGGGCCGGAGCTCGATCGTCTCTCGGAAGCGGAGCTCAAGGATCGCGTGGAGCGGGTCGCCGTCTTTGCCCGCGTCTCCCCCCGGAACAAGCTCGACATCGTGCGCGCCTGGAAGAGCCGCGGATCCGTGGTCGCCATGACCGGCGACGGCGTGAACGACGCACCGGCGCTCAAGGAGGCGTCGATCGGCATCTCCATGGGAAAGAGCGGAACCGAGGTCGCCCGGCAGGCCTCGGCCATGATCCTGACCGACGACAACTTTGCGACCATCGTCTCGGCGATCGAGGAAGGCCGCACCGTCCACGGGAACATCCGCCGGACGATCGGCTACCTCATGTCCGGGAACTTCGCGGAAATCCTGGTGATGTTGGGGGCCGCCGTCGCGGGCTGGCCGGCGCCGCTGGCTCCCGTGCACCTCCTCTGGATCAACCTGGTCACGGACGGCCTCCCGGCGCTCGCCCTGGCCTCCGAACCCGTTCCCGACGGGGGGCTGCGCGGGATGACGCGTCCCTCGCCTTCGGGCTTCGACCCTCGGTTTTACTGGGGGATCGGCTGGGTCGGCCTCCTGACCGGCCTCATGACGCTCGGCGTTTACGGGTTCAGCCTGCGCCACGACGACGAAGTCACCGCCCGCACGAACGCGTTCTCGTTCCTCGTATTCGCCGAGCTCTTCCGCTCCTTCGCGAGCCGGAGCAGTGAGCGGACCTATCTGGAAATGGGGGTCCGTTCCAACCTGTTCCAGCTGTTCGCGGCCCTGATCCCGGTGGCGTTTCAGATGATCCTCCACCACAGCTCCGTCTTCAACGGGGTGTTCAAGACGCGGCCGCTCGGCTGGATGGAATGCATCTCCTTCTTCGGGCTCGCGCTGATTCCGGTGACCCTGATCGAGGTGTGGAAGCTCGTTCGAAGGAAGCGGCCCGCGGGCGCCGGGGGCCTCGCTTAGCCACCCCTGGACCCCGCCGACCGCAGGGCTTTCAGCAGTTCGCACCAGCCGAGGCAGAGCGCGCCTCCGGCCGCCGCCAGGGCGAGATCCACCCCGCTCAGCGCCCCGAAGCGGAACAGGTGCGACACGTAGGGCACGGTCAGGGTCAGGGCCAGCACCCCCAGCGCCACGGCGAACAGGATCGCCATCACCCGGTTGGGCTCGCGGAGCGTGGCGAGCAGGCCCCGCGACCACGAGCGGTTGGACAGCACCAGCGAGAGGTTGCCCACGACGAGCGTCGTGAAGGCCAGCGCCCGCGACGCGTCCTCGCCGAGGCCCCGTGCGCGGCCGATCACGAGCGCGGCGATCACGACCGCCAGCACGCCCAGCCCCTGCAGCAGGCTGATCATCCAGGTCCTCCAGGAGAAGAGGCGCTCCTCCGGAGGACGCGGCGGCCGGCTCATGAGGTCGCGCTCCTCCCGCTCGGCCTCGAAGGCGATCGAGCAGATCGGGTCGATGATGAACTCGAGGAACACGATGTGGGCGGGCAGCAGCACCAGCGGCCAGCCCAGGATCACCGGGATCAGCGCCGTCCCCGCGATCGGCACGTGCACCGCGATGACGAAGGCCATCGCCTTGCGCAGGTTGTCGAAGATGCGGCGCCCCAGGCGGATCGCGTGGACGATCGACGCGAAGTCGTCGTCCAGGAGCACGAGCGCCGCCGACTCCCGCGCCACGTCCGTGCCGCGCGAGCCCATCGCGATCCCGATGTGCGCCGCCTTCAGCGCCGGCGCGTCGTTCACGCCGTCGCCCGTCATCGCCACGACCTCGCCGCCCGCCTTCAGGGCGTTCACCAGCCGCAGCTTCTGCTCGGGCACGACCCGCGCGAAGAGGTTCACCCGGCGGACTTTGCCGCGGAGCTCCTCCTCCGTCAGCCGGTCGAGCTCCGCTCCCGTCAGGACCTCCCCGTCGTGGGCCAGGCCGATCTTGCCGGCGACGCTCAGCGCGGTCCCCGGGTAGTCGCCCGTGATCATCACCGTGCGGATGCCGGCCGCCGCGCATTCTCGCAGCGCGTCGGGCACCGTGGGGCGGACCGGATCCTCGAAGCCGGCCAGCCCCGAGAACTCGAAGTCGAAGTCGTGCTGCTGCGGCGGCAGCTGCGGGGGGCTGAAGCGCGCCCGCGCGACGCCCAGCACCCGCAGGCCTCGCGCGGCCGCGGCCGAGACGTCGGCGGCGATCCGCTCCGCGCGCGCCGCGTCGAGGTGGCAGAGGTCGACGATCGCCTCCGGCGCCCCCTTGGCCGCGATCACGTAGTCGTTCCCCGCGGGGGATTTCCAGACCCGCGACAGCGCCAGGAGCTCGGGCGCGAGGGGATACTCGCGGACGAGGGTCCAGTCGCGGTGCAGATGCTCGGTGCCTTGGAGCTTCCGCTCCCCCAGCTCCTTCAGCGCCCGGTCCATCGGGTCGAAGGGGTCCCGCTGGCTGGCGAGGATCGCGTATTCGACCACTGCGTGGACCGCCTCGGGGAGCTCGCCGTTGGAATCCACGTCGACGGTCGCGCCGTCGGCGATCAGCGTCCGGACTTCCATGCGGTTCTGCGTGAGGGTCCCCGTCTTGTCCACGCAGAGCACGGTCGCCGATCCGAGCGACTCGATCGCCGCTCCGCGGCGGGTCAGCACGCGGCTCCGCGCGATCCGCCAGGCTCCGAGCGCCATGAAGACGGTGAGAATGACGGGGAACTCCTCGGGCATCAGCGAGATCGCGAGCGCGAGCCCGGCCAGCGTCGCCTGCAGCCAGGAGCCGCGCGTGAGGCCGTAGAGGACGGTCACCGCCGCGCAGAGCAGCAGCCCCGCCGCGGCGGAATAGCGCACCAGCTGCGCGGTTTCCAGCTGCAGCTTCGACTTCGACGGGACTTCGGCTTCCATCGCCTTCCCGATCCGGCCCAGCTGGGACTGCAGCCCCGTCGCCGTCACCCGCGTCGTCCCGCTCCCGCGCACGACGAGCGTGCCGGAGAAGACGTGCGGCGTCGCATCGCCCCCCGGCGGACCCGACTCCGGTCCGCCCGACCAGGCGACCTTCCTCACGGGGACGGATTCGCCGGTCAGCAGGGATTCGTCGACCGTAAGGTTCGTGGAGGCGAGCACCAGCGCGTCCGCGGGGATCCGGTCGCCCTCGGAGAGCAGGACAATGTCTTCGCGCACGACCTCGCGTCCCGGGATGCGGCGCGGCTGGCCGTCGCGGATCACGCGCGCCCTGGGGCTCGAGAGGTCGCGCAGGGCCTCGAGGGCGCGCTCGGTCTTGCGCTCCTGATAGAACTCGATGCCGATCATGAGGCCGATCGAGCCGAGGAGCAGGAAGGCCTCCTCGCGGTCCCCCAGGATCAGGTAGATCACGCCCGAGGCGACGAGCAGGAGGATCATGGGTTCCTTGAGCACGTCGACCGCGAGCTTGAGAGCCTGGCGCTGCTTCGAGCGGGGCAGCTCGTTCGGGCCTTCGCGGCGCAGCCGCTCCTGGGCGTCGCCTTCGGTCAGTCCCGGATGGGGAGTCATCTAGGGCTAGAGCATACCCGCCTCAGGGGTCGATCAGGTCCGGAAGTGGCTCCACGATGTCCGGCTCCTCGACCGGAGTCGCCTCCCGGAAGCTCCGGTAGCTGCAGGCGACGCGCAGGCCCAGGTGCCAGTGCCCGCGGGAGTAGGCCGGCCAGAGCGGAACGTAGAGGTCGCGGACGACGAGGACGGGCTCGGGTGCCGGCGCTTTCGGCGCCGAGGCGAGCAGTTCGCGGACCACGCTCTCGTCGACGCCGGCCCGTCTCAGCGCGGCGGCGCGTTCGGGGCTGGTCCGTTCGGCGACCCCGCGCTCGCAGAGAAGTTCGAGAATGACGTCGCTGGGAATGCCGACCCGGGACAGCGTCTGGATCTCCTTCACCCGCAGGGGTTCCGGCCCGACCGGAACCAGCTCCGCGGACATGCATCCGCCGAGGAAGAGAACCAGGACGGCGAAGGCGGTCTTCCTCACGCGTCACCTCCGATGCAGAGGGAGCAAGCGACGTGCCAGCGCCCGCGAGGCGGAACCTGCGCAAACTTCCGGGGGGACTCGAAAGAATTCCGCGCAGAGGCGCGTGATTCGAAGCGGGAACGCCGGGGCTCCGTTATCTGTCCCACGCCCTCTCTCCCGGTCGGCTTCCCCCCGAGGCGGTGCGCCTCGTCATACACGGCGAGATCCGGATCGGGCGCTGGAGGCCCTTTCGCGCGGAGGAGTTCCTTCACCGCGACAAGGGCTTCGTCTTCCAGGCCCGGGTAGGCCGCCTGATCTCAGGGTCCGATTCCCTCATCGACGGCGTGGGCCGCGCCTCGTGGAAGCTCTGCGGTTTCGTTCCCCTGATGAAGGCCTCGGGGCCCGACATCGACCGTTCGGCCGCGGGGCGCTGGCTGGCCGAGTCGCTGCTGCTCCCCTCGATGCTGCTGCCGGAGCGCGGGGCCCGCTGGGCGGGCGACGCGGTCACGCTCTCGGGCTTCGGCGAGCGCGCGACGATCAACCTCGAGCTCGACGGCGAGGGCCGTCTCCGCGGCTTCCGTCTTCCCCGCTGGGGCAATCCTGGCGGAGCGCCCTTCGGCTACTTCCCCTTCGGGGGCGTGGTGGAGGAGGAGCGCCGCTTCGGCGGGGTCCTGATTCCGTCGCGGCTCCGTCTGGGCTGGCACATCGGCACGCCGCGCTGGGACAAAGGCGAGTTCTTCCGGATGACCGTGGACGAGGCGAGCTTCCGGTAAGAGTGCTATACTGGCCGGCTCGATGAGCCCGCGGGAACCCGGAGACCAGCTCTTTCGCCTGGCGGTCGAATCCGCGCCCAACGCCATGATCATGGTGGACCCGACGGGGCGGATCGTGCTGGCGAACGCGCAGACCGAGAAGCTCTTCGGCTACGGCCGCGAGGAGCTGCTGGGCCAGTCCATCGAGAAGCTGGTCCCCGAGCGCTCGCGCGGCCGGCATCCCGGCCACCGCTCCGAGTTCCACGCGGCGCCGCGTCCGCGTCCGATGGGCGCCGACCGAGAGCTCACGGCGCTGCGCAAGGACGGCACGGAGGTGCCGGTGGAGATCGGCCTGAACCCGATCCGGACGGAGGAGGGCGACGTCGGGCGGGCGGCGGTGGTGGACCTGACGGCCTTCAAGCGGAGGCAGGCGGAGCTGATCCGCACGCAGAGCCTGGCGGCGCTGGGCGAGATGGCGGCGACGGTGGCGCACGAGGTGAAGAATCCGCTCACGGCGATCAGCGGCCCGCTGCAGATCCTGGCCGACGAGCTGAAGGCGGACGACCCGCGCAAGGGGCTGATGAAGGAGATCCTGGGCCAGGTGAAGCGCCTGGACGGGACGGTGCGGGGCCTGCTGGCCTTCTCGAAGCCGGCGACGCCCAAGAAGCAGCCCCTGCCGCTGCGCGAGTTCGTCGACCGGATCTCGCGCCTGGCGGGCGAGCACG
>JACQFK010000116.1 GCA_016200125.1 Planctomycetota bacterium | reverse complement strand
CTCACTGATTTGATAGGAGGTATATGTCAGAATGTGACTCTCAAATCAGGGAATTCTGTAGGTGGGCCCCGACGGCTGTGTGATCACCCTCACGGTCGTCGACTCGGTTAGAAGGATCTTGTCTTATTCCTATGGCCGCAAGTCTTGCACTTCACTGTAAGCCCGATGATCGGGGCCAAGGCTTTCAGGGCTGGTTTTGTATACGGAGGCTGCTTGAGGGGTCGATAGCATTTGCTCCCCTGGCAGTAGGGCCACTTGCACTTCCTGCACTTCCCGTTTCGGGATTGCCCCATGATGAGCCCTTCTTTGGGCTTGGCGCAGGATCGGCAGACGGCCATCTAGAATCTCCCACTCCAGCTTACTCGCCTTGAATTTCTCGCTTTCTGTCTTTCCCTCTTAGGGACGGCTTCGCGGCACCAAGCGCAGCGAATACGGTTGCCGCCCACAAGCACACGAAGGAGACATATGATCAGGGTGACTACACCAAAGATGATGATGAGTTCCATTGGAGACAAGCCGCCAATGGCGAGTATCGATGTCATATGCATTCTCTCGCTTACCGATCTCCTCCCGGTGGGCTTTTAGAAGTCTACACCCCCGACGCCCACGATCAACGCCAACCCGTTCATTAATCCTTTAGCCGCGTCGTGAACACCTACGACATGTCTCCGGGCCGTCCCCTTGATCCCGCTCGGGTGGAAGGCGATAAAGTCGCCCAGAGTATGCGGGGGAGACTATGTCAGAACTATGACAAACTATGCCAAACTTGATCGACTTCTACTGGCCTATAACCGCAAGAACGAGCTAGAATTCACGTCAGCGGGCACCCGGCTCGCCCTGAAAATGCTGGGGTCACCGGTTCAACCCCGGTCCTGTCCACCATCCGCCTTCGCTCAGGCGAGCGCGAAGGCGGACATCCCGCCGTAGCCAACGACCCCGGGCGAAGGCGGACAACTCCCAAACAGCGGCGAGCTTCGGCGGGATGCCCGGCCGCAACGCCGGCCCCAAGGACGCGTGCAGGAGGCCCCCGCCGGGATGGGATATACTTATGAGGAAACGAATATTCGAATGCCGAATTTTCACAACGAAACCGGCAGGCCGTCCGTCAATCGGACGGAATAGGAGCGGCGCTGCGCGTGGGTATGGCCAGAATCGGGGCTCCCGGCCTCCACCCCTCGGCGGAGACGCTCGAGGAACTGGTGGCCCGGCACGGCAACCGCGTCTATCAGCTCGCCTACCGCCTGACCCGCTCCACGGCCGACGCCGAGGACGTCCTCCAGGACGTGTTCCTCAAGCTCTACCGGAGCTGGCCCCCGGTGTCGGCCTGCGAGAACCTCGACGGCTGGCTCACCCGCGTCGTCACCAACGCCTGCATCGACCTGCTGCGCTCCCGCCGATGCCGGGGGTCGACCGCGGAACCGGCCTCGCTGGCCCGCCTCTCGGCGCCGGGGGCCTGCCCGGGCCGGGCGCTCGAGGCGCGCGAGTTCGACGAGAAACTCCGGGCCGCCCTCGAGGAGCTCCCGCCACGCGAGATGGCGGCCCTCATCCTGTTCGACCACGAGGGACTCAGGGCGAAGGAGGTCGGCCGCATCCTGAACCTGACCGAAGGCACTGTCCGGCGCTACGTCTTCGAAGCCCGCCGGAAAGTGAAGGACATCCTCGCTCCATATCTTCGGGGAGACCAGCCATGACCGCTCCGCACTGCGACGGGTTCCGGAGCCGCTTCGACGACTTTCACGACGGTCTCCTTTCCCCCGTCCTCTTCGAGGCCGTCCGGGTCCATCTGAACGCCTGCGCCAACTGCCGCGAAGAGTACGGTCTCCTCGTCTCCTGCATCGGCGTGATCCGCGGACTCGAGGCCCCCGCCGTCCCTCCCCGCGCGCTCCGCAGGATCGTCGACTCCCTCTCGGGTCCCGGAGGAGACAGGCCCCTTCCCGACCTCGAGCGGGGCCTGGAAAGTCCCTGAGGCTCCTTACGGGGTCACGATCCTCTGCATCTCGAAGATCGGCATGAAGATGGCCAGGACGATGAAGCCCACGATGAAGCCCATCGCCGAGATCATCAGCGGCTCGATCAGCGAGGTCAGCGCCTTGACCGTGGCGCGGACCTCCTGATCGTAGAACTCGGCGATCTTCATCAGCAGCTTCTCGAGGGCGCCGGTCTTCTCGCCGATCGAGATCATGCGCGTCACCATCGGCGGAAAGACGCGGGTGGCGGCCAGCGGATCGCCGAGCGTTTCGCCCCGGGTGACGGCTTCCTTGGCCTTGAGCACGGCGGCCTCGACCAGGACGTTGCCCGCGGTGGCCGCGACGATGTCGAGCGCCCCCAGCATCGGCACGCCCGACTGGATGAGCGTGGCGAAGGTCCGGGAAAAACGGGAGAGGGCGACCTTCCGGAACAAGGGCCCGAAGACCGGCACATGGAGCAGGACCCAGTGCCAGTGCCGCCGCCCCGGCCCCGTCCGGATGTAGAGCGCGAACGAGACGGCCGCAACGGCCAGCACGGAGATCAGCGCCAGGAAATGGCCGGTCAGGGCGTTGCTGATCGCCAGGAGGATCTGCGTGGGAGCCGGAAGCGTCTTCGATCCCATCTGCTCGAAGATGGCCTGGAACTTGGGGACGATGCCGACCACGAGCCCGACCGTGATCGACAGGATGAGGACGAGGGAGATCACCGGGTAGGTCATGGCGGCCTTGATCTCGCGCTTCAGCTCCTCGACGGACTCCATGTAGTCCGCCAGGCGCTGCAGGATGATGTCGAGCTGGCCCGACGCCTCGCCGGCCTTGATCATGTTCACGTAGATCTTCGAAAAGAGCCGCGGGTGTTCCGAGAGCGCGCTGGAGAAGTCGCTGCCCGCGCGGACGCGCTCGATGATCTTGTCCAGGACGACCTTGAAGCCGGGATCAGAGGTCTGCTCATGGAGGATCTCCAGGGATTCCAGCAGCGGAATGCCCGAGCTGATCATCGTCGACAGCTGCCGTGTCATGACCGCGAGGTCCCGGGTCTTGACCCGCGGGCGCGGCGGTCCGAAGAGTCCGGTCTTCCGCAGCGCCTTTCGCCGGTCCGGCGCCTTGGTCGCCCCCTTCTCCGGAGCCCGGACGATGCCGGGATCGAGCTCTCTGAAGGCTGCGGCGGCCATGCTGAACTCCTTTCGGCGGGGGGACGGTTCCGGTCAACTGACGGGCGACCGGGTCGGATCGTTGTGCGGAAAGTGGAGGGCGTGGGCGGTATACTTCCTTCATGAAGAAGAGACTCGCCGGCCTCGCGCTTTGCCTGCTCCTGGCGGGCTGCTCCAGCCGGGGAGGAAAGAACGACGAGTTCCCCTTCACCCCCTTCCCTTACGCGAACAACGACGAGTTCTACGAGACCTTCCTGAAGACCTTCGTGAACGTGCCGGTCTGGACCGTGGAAGGCGCCGCGATGGTCGCGTTCATGGCGGCCTATCTCTGGATCCAGATGGGCGCCCCCGGAATCAGCCGGCGGTAGCCCGCGAGGATCACGCGAATCGCCACTTGCTGTGCGCTGGTGGCGCGCACGATCAACACACCGTTCTGGAACTGAATCGAATTCCCCCTCGCCTCATTCCAGTCTCCGGGCAGAAGGGCGACGATCCGGTTCGCCAGGTCCTCCCCCGTAAACAGCTCGCGATCCTCCTTGTCCTTCGCCAGGCTGATCGCCGAGCTGCCGAAATCCGCCATCGAGTAGGTCAGATCCTGGACGTCGTAGAGCTCCAGATGGATCCGCGACGGAAGCCGGAGGGCGCCGTAGGCCGCGAGGACCAGGAAGGCCAGGATTCCCGCCGTCAGCTTCACCCCATCCTGGACGTCCGCCCGGCCCCGACTACTCCCACCCTCCGAAGCGCAGGCGCCAGCGGTCCAGCACGTCGCCGACCTCCTTCCGGTGCGTCTTGTAGTAGATCGCGCCGAAAATCAGCCCGGCGCCGACCACGAGCACCACCGTGCCCACGACCGTCATCCGCTGCGAGCGCGGCATGAAGCCCACCATCTTCACGAAGAGCGCCGCGAGATCGATCATCAGCGCGCCGAAGCCGAGCGCCACGTACATCCGGATCTGCAGCAGCCCGCCGAGCGCCATCGCCGTCAGGCAGAGCCCCAGCAGGACGAGATTGTGGCCCACGGGGATCTGCGGCGGCACCAGCGCGTCCCAGCCCGCGCTCGCGAGCATCGACAGCACCGTCGTCGCCCGGATGGGGTTCCGCGCCTCGACCGGCGCCTTCGACTTGAAGAGCTGGAGCAGCACCAGCACGCCGATGCCCACGGGGATCACGTACGCGTACACCATCGTCAGCTGCATCTTGCTCCAGAAGAGCAGGATCACGAAGGCGACGAAGCCGCCCACCGCCACCAGGTGATAGGGCGATTCGCGCTCCTCCTTCCCCAGGTAGGCGAAGGCCGCGCTGTGCAGCCCCACGACGAGCAGGCCCATGTCCGTGCCCAGGTGATGGAGCGCGACCCAGCTCGTCGAGAACACCGGCAGCGCGAGCAGCGTCGCCTTGAGCGGGATCAGAAGCTCGCGCGGCTGGCGGTCGAGCACCTGCTTCGCCCCCACGAAGCCGAAGAAGGCGGCCAGGGCGACCCAGACGTCGTACTCCACCTGCCAGAGCCCCCGCGTGAGCAGGAGCTGCTGGCGGGCTGCGATGAAGGCCGCGAGCGCGCAGATCTCCATCAGGAAGTAGGGCCCCGTCTGCTTCCGCGCCCTCCCCTCGAAGACCCAGGCGACCGCGAAGGCGGCGTAGAGGCCCTCGAGCAGCAGCATCTCGGACGCCTTGAAGGGCCGGCCCCAGTGGGCGGCCTGGACGACGAGGATGACGCCGAACACGGCCCAGAGGATCGCCCGGTAATGGGCGGCGCCGCTGAGACCGAGCCAGGAGGAGGTCTGATCGTAGAGGCGCGGCCGCAGCCGTGACGCGCCGGCGACCTGCGCGGCCCAGCCCTTCTGGAACTGGAGCGCCAGCGCGCCGGTGGCGAGCAGCGTCGCCGCGGCCGCGAGCGCCGGCCAGGCGTGGAAAGCGCCCGCGAGACCCTCTTCGAGCAGAGGCGCCTGGCTGAAGAAGACCAGCCAGGCCGGAACGATCGGCAGCAGCGCCGCGGCCGCCCGGTCTCCGATCCCCTGCGCCGAGCGCCCCGGACGCGGCGTGAGCGCGGCCAGCAGCGATCCGAGACCGAAGGCCCAGAG
>JACQFK010000085.1 GCA_016200125.1 Planctomycetota bacterium | reverse complement strand
CGGGACGCCGTAGAGCTTGCCCGTGATGTCCCAGAGGGCCATGTCGATGGCCGAGATGACGTGGGTCATGAACGAACCGCCGCGCATGTCGCGGTGGGAGCGGTAGAGCTTCTGCCAGAGGTGCTCGACGCGCGTGGGGTTCTCGCCGTCGAGCAGTTCGTAGAGCGAATTCGCAAGCGCGCAGGCCACGCTGGGATCGAGCCCGGTGACCTCGCCCCAGCCGACGACCTTGGCGCTCGTCTCGATGCGGAGATAGGCCTTGGCGCCGACGGTCATGGCCCGAAGGGCCGTGATCTTGATCGACGAGCCGCGGTCCTCGACCTGGGCGGCGGGGTTCTGGTCCTGCCCCACGGCTTCGTTGAGGAACGCAAGCCCGGCGGCCGCGGATCCCATCGAAGCGAGCATCTGCCGGCGGTCCATCATCGGGAGCTCCTTCTTTCGGGCTGTATATGCAACCTCTGGAGATAGCGGATGGGGCAGGATGTGTCCCACAAATCCGGGGGGATGAGGTAGGCTGAGGCGGATGGCAATGATGCTCAAGCCCCGCGCGGGCGGGGTCTGGCTCGAGGTGGAGGAGGTGGTCCGCCGCCTGCGCTCCGAGTTCGCCCGGATCGAGCTGACGACCCAGGGCGTGAAGGAGTACGCGGACGGCCTGTCGCAGAGCTACCGGAAGCAGGGCCAGGGGGCCGCGGCCGACCGTGTCGACGCCGCCCGGGACCAGGGGGCTTGCGTGCTGGTGATGGACGGTCCTCCCGACCACGCCTTCGTGCTGATGCTGCTCCCGGGAATTCCCATCATGGCCGGGTTTGTCTCGACCGAGAACCTGGAGGCGATGCAGCCGAATCTCCGGCGCTGCGCGGCGGTCCTGGGCTACGACCTGAAGTGAACTACTGCTGCCGCTCGCGCCAGAACCGGAGGGCCTCGTCGCGGGAGCAGACCCGGAGGCGGTCGTCCTCCAGCACGAGCTCCCACCCCGCATTCCAGAGGAGCCGCTCGAGGAGCTCAAGGACGGGGGTTCCGGCCGGATAACCGTCGAGCCGATACCTGCCCCTCTCCTCATCGCCTGAAGGCTTGGACGTCTTCGCGCTGAACTCCAGAGCGGCGCCGACGATGTTCGCGCACTGCTCCAGATCCTCCCGCGTTCCGCCTGTCGATTCCTCGACCAGCGTGGCGGCGGCCAGGCGATCCCAGGCCGGCTTGTTCAGCAAGGCGTTCAGCGGCAGGAGCAGCGGATCCCCTCCCGCGCCGGCGGAGAAGATCTCGTCGCCGTAGCCGAAGGCGAAGGGCTTCCCGCGCGCGGCTTCCTGGATCAGGACCTGCGCTCCGCGCTTCGATCCGAGCCTGCACAGGGAAGCGGCGGCGAGGTAGCGGACCCCGGCGTCGGCATCCGCGAGGAGCCCGGAAATCGCGTCGACGGACTCCCGTCCCGCCAGGGACTCCAGCGCGGCGACGGCCCTCGTCCGGACGTAGGGCTCTTCATCGCGAACCGACTTGGCGATGTCGGCGATCTGCGCACGAGCGCCCAGGGTCGAAATGGTATCGAGCGCGGCCGCGCGGACGCTGCTCCTCTTGTCCTGGAGCAGCGGGACGATCCGGGGAATCTCGGACGTCGCGCCCCGCTTTCCCAGCGCGAGGATGGCTCCCCTCCGGGGATGACCATAGGTGTCGCCGAGCAGGCGGATCAGGGCGGGGAGCGCCTCTTCCGATTTGGAATCAGCCAGCGCCGTCGCCGCACGCTCGCGGATATAGGGGTTGCCGGCGCGGGTCAGGGCCAGAACCTTGGGCAGGGCTGCTTCCACCTTCAACTCGCCCAGCCTGCAGGCGGCGTCTCCCGCCAGGGGCGAGTCCGTATCCTCAAGGAGGAGGAGCAGCTCTTCCTGCGCCCCCGCCTCGGCCAGCCCCTGGAAAGCGGCGTGAGTGAGGTTCGAATCGACCCTGCCCAGGGCCGGGTCGGCCTTGTCGTCCAGCCTCGCGATCTCCAGGAGTTGCTTGCGGGCGTCCATCCGTACCAGCGCATCCACGGCGCAGGATCGAAAGGAGCAGTCCTGCCTGAAGAGGTCCAGGATGGCCGGCGCCGCGGAGCGAAGCCTCCACTCTCCCGCGGCAATGACCACGTCGATCTCATCCTGATTCTTGGACGCCCCCCGCAGCGCGCGGGCGATCAGGACCTCCAGGTCCTCCTTGCGCAGCGGGAGCTTTTGCTCCCCGCTCCCCACGGCGGCCGCTTCGAGAAAGACCTTCGTCCAAGAACAATCGTCGCCGAGATCCAGCCGCTCCTCGATTCCCGGCAGGACTTTGATCAGGTTGGGAGTAAGCTGACCGATGAGGGTGAGCCGGCGGAGCAGCCCTTGGGCCCGTCCCGCCACCTCGACGTCCTTGTCCCTCGCCGCTTTCTCAAGCTCCGGCAGCGCGGCCTGGCCCAGCTCCTTGAGCTTCTTCATTGCCAGCTCACGCTCTTCGATCCGGTCGGAGCGGAGCTGATCCACGAGTTCAGGGGCCTGCGGCGCGAAGAGCAGGCAGAAGGCGAGTCCGAGGGGGATCATCGCGCGGCGTAGCGGAGCAGGAGGCCGCCCCGGCCGAAGGCGAAGCCGAAGTCGCGCTCGAGGAAGTAGAGCTCGAAGGGCTGGTCGCCGGCCCTCCCGGGCCACTCCGTCTTCCAGCTCGCCCCGCCGTCCGTCGACGCCCAGACGCAGGGGGATTCATCCGCGACGAAGCGGATCGCCGAAGGGGACATCCACACCCGGGAGATCGAACGGGCGACGAGTCCGGGCACCTTCCGCCGCAGCCAGGTCCGTCCCCCGTCCCAGGTGAGGAGCAGCAGGGGGCCGGAGACGCTCCGGCCGGCCAGCGCGCCCCGGTCCGCATCGGCGAAGCAGAAATCCTCGTAGGACGTGTCGAACATCCTGCCGAAGTCCTTCAGCGCCGCGTGATGGTTCGCGATCGCGTAGTTCTGGCCGGCGGCGGGAGCCACGTAGACGCCGCTGAAGTGGAAGCGGGCCCAGGTCTCGCCCGTCCGCGGCGTGAAGGACCAGGGCTTGAGCAGGGTGTCGCGCATCCCGTCTTCCTTCTTGACCGGCGCCCAATGCTCCCCGCCGTCCTCGGTCGCGTAGACGGCGACGGTCGCGGGACCCGCGAGATCGCATTCGTTGCAGCACTCGGCGATCCGGCCGCGGCGCTCGTCCTGGAACCAGAGATGTTCGAAGGGGCGATAGCGCTTCGACGGGCCCGCCGGGCGCTGGACCTTCCACGTGAGTCCGCCGTCGTTCGTGCGGAGCACGGCTCCCCCCTGGCTCAGGAGCCAGCCTGTCATCGGATCGACGAACCGGATCGCCGTCAGGTCGTCCGTGACGGGAAGCGCGATGCGCGTCCACTCGTGCCGGCGGGCGGACGAATCTTCCTGCGCGAGGCAGGCGAACAGCAGGACGGCGCCGAGCGTCTTCATTTCTTCTTGTTGATCAGCCCGAGCAGCTCGCGGGCGGACTCCGTGTCGGGGTGGTCGGGGTAGGTCTTGATCACGTCCTCCAGGACTTCGGTGGCCAGCTTGATCCGGCCGGCCTGGAGATGTTCGCCCGCGACGGCGATCCGGCTCTTGATGAAGAGCGGCAGGAGCTCGGCATCGGGGATCTCGATCGGCTTCGGCGCGTTGGGACCCCGGCCGAGCGAGGAGAAGTTGAAGCCCGCGGCCTCCTTCTGCACGCCTTCGAAGGACTTCACGAGCGTCTCGCACTCCGGCGTGAGGAAGCGCTTGCCGTCCTGCCGCGCCCGGTCGGCGACCTTGCGGGAATCCTGGACCCCGGCGTCGAGGCCCTGTTCGAACGCGGTGAGGCGGGCGATCTCCCCCCCGTCGAGCCGCTTGCGGGCCCGGTCGTAGACCTCGTTCATGGCCTGCGCGCGATCCCCGAAGGCGCGGAGCGACGCGCGGCTCGCGCAGGCCGCGTCGAGGAAGCGGCCCTGCTCGAAATGGTGGACCGCCAGCGCGTCCCAGACCCGCGGCGCCTCGCCGGGGTACTTGGCGACTCCCTCGTTCCAGACCGTGATCGCGTCGTTCGGCCGGCGGAGCTGGGCGAGCGCGACGCCGAGCTCGTGATACACGATGTCCTTGGAGTCGTTCCAGGGCTGGATCTGGATGGAGCGCATCAGATACGCGGCGGCCGGCCCGAAGGACTGGTAGTGGCGCTGGAGAGCGCCGACCTTGAAATAGGTGTCGGCGTTGCTGATGTCCTCGAGCAGAGCCATCTGGAACAGCATGCCGGCGACGGCGGCCGTCCCCCGCTTCCCCTCGCGGGCTTTCCTCAGGAGATCCTCCGCGAACCTCAGGATGGCCGACGCCTTGGCGGGGTCCCGGGGCCGCCGGTCCAGCGGCACGAACTGGTCCGGCCGGAGGTCCCAGAGCGGGATCGCCCAGGCGACCGGCTCGCCGTCCGTCCGGCCGGCGGTGACGATGCCGACGGCGTGGCCGAAGGTGTCGACGATCGGGCCGCCCGAGTTCCCGTGGTGGACCTCGGCGGAGAACTCGAAATAGCCCGGCATGTCCACGAACTTGTCCACGCCGGTGACTTCGCCCAGCGTGCAGGTCTTCTGCGTCCCCCCGTAGGTATCCGGGAAGCCGATGGCGAGGATGCTGTCGCGGGACACGGCCTTGCTCTTCGCAATGGGCAGGGGCGTGAGCTTCGCCTGGTGCTCGGAGGGATCGATCCGCAGCAGCGCCAGGTCCCGCTTCGGATGGACGCCGATTAGGACGACCTTCGAGAACCAGCCGCTGCGCAGCCCCTCCTTCGCCCTCCACTGCGCCTCGACCCTCAGCGGGAGGGGCGAGACGATGACGTGGGCGTTGGTGAGGATGGTGCCCTGCTCGTCGAGGATCATCCCCGACCCGTAGCTTTCGTCGTTGCGGATGGCGACCACCGAGGGGCCGGCCTTCTCGAGCATATTCCGCCGCTCGGACTCCTGGGCCGGCGCGGCGAGGGGGAGGAGGAGCGCGGACAGCAGCGCGAGGAACGGCACGCTCCGGGTCACATCGCCCTCCAGGGTTCAACTCCAAGTATACCGTCCAGAACACCGTCCGATTGCAGAGATTGCGGGGCGGGGATAAGATGTCCGCCCATGGACGCTCGGGCGGTCATCACCGACGGGAAGGGGAACTTCTCGGTCGAGCCCGTCCAGGTCGGCGATCCCCAGGCGGGCGAGGTGATGGTCGAGATCCGCGCGAGCGGCGTCTGCCACACGGACCACAAGTTCTCCGCCTGCATCCTGGGCTGCGGCGTCCAGACCGGCGTGGGCTCGGTCCTGAACGTGGCCAAGGTCGAGACGGGCGAGTCGGTCGCGGTGATCGGCACGGGCGGGGTGGGGCTCTCGGTGATCCAGGGGGCGCGGATCGCGCGGGCGGGGATGATCGTGGGCATCGACGTCAATCCCGAGCGGCTCGAGATGGCGCGGCGCTTCGGCGCCACGCACACGGTGATCGCGGACCGTCACGACGAGGGGCTGCTGCGGGCGGCGGCACAGGTGCGGGCGATGGCGGGCGGCCGGGGCGTGGACGCGGCCTTCGAATGCACCTCGGTGCCGGCGCTCTGCGCGGCGCCGCTTTCGTTCGTCCGCAACGGCGGCCGGGCGATCCAGCTGAGCGGCACCGAGCAGCCCGTGAGCGTGAACATGGAGCTCTTCGAGTGGGACAAGATCTACCTCAACCCGCTCTACGGGCAGTGCCGCCCCGAGACGGACCTGCCCCGGCTCTTCCGCTTCTACCGCGAGGGCAGCCTCAAGCTCGACGAGATGATCACGCGGACCTATCCCATCGGCGAGGTCGCCCGCGCCTTCGACGACATGCTCGCGGGCCGCAACGCCAAGGGCGTGCTCGTCATGGACGGAAAATAACGTGCCAGTCACGGCAGATCGGACAGTAGCCTTTTCCGTCGCGGACGTTCGCGGCTGGCGGCTGCGCCGTCGCGCAGCCGCCCAGGAAGAGGAGGACCAGCATCCATCGTTTCATGAAGCAACCCGCCTAAAAGTCATACGCCGTGCCGAAGAGAAGCTCCCAGCGCTCCTTGTGCTGCTCGCCGTAGAGGCCCTGGTAGAGAGGCACCGTGAAGGTCATGGCGACGGTCATGTGCTCGTCCGCCCGCACGCGGAGGCCGAAGCCGAGCCCGATGATCGAGCCGCCCGTGTCCTGATTCTTCACGCCGAGGACCTTGTCCTTGGCGCTGAAGGTCTCCGAGAGCTCGACGGACCCGTAAAGCCGCGGGAACTTGCCCAGGCCGAGGATCTGGTATTCGCCCTTGACGGCGAAGATCAACTGCTGGCCGGGCGTGAAGTCGTGGCGGCCGCGGGAGGTGATCCGGTAGAGGACGCTCGTCCCCAGCGAGAACAGCTCGAACTGGCGGGCGGCCGCGACGCCCGGCATCGGGTCCCAGGATCCGGTCCCGGGCTGGTGGTCGGGCTCCAGCAGCGCGAGGGCGTTGTCGTGCTGGCCCGTGTTGCCGGTCGGGATCTTGATCCCGGCCAGGACCGCCAACTCCACGGGGTCGTTGAGCAGCGAGTACTTCCCGAGGAGCGTCGCGTCGCCCATGCCGG